>JAVBYH010000377.1 GCA_030824175.1 Bacteroidota bacterium
GCTGCCGCGCTTGAGATGATTGAGGATGAAGTTGGATCCGAACGACGCGTACGAGAGCACGATGTCGCAGCCGGCCCGGTGGAGGAGGGCAACGTTGCGATCGAGCGTGGCGCGGCTGACGATCTGAATGTCGCTCCGGAGGCTGCGGAAGAGCGTCGCGAGATAGATGTTCGTGTCGTCCTTGTGCGTGGCGATAACGACGGCGGGCGCCTTGAAAAAGCCGATCTGCCGGAGGCTCTCCGTCTTTGCCGCATCGAGCACGGAGACATGCGGCGTGTCCGCGGCCTTCTCCGCGCTCTTCTCCATGATGCGGTACTCGAGCCCGTTCTCGTCGAAGGAACGCGCGACCCATCGGCCCACATTGCCTGCGCCGATAATGATGACGGGATCGTCCGACGAGTTGTAGATGGCGAAGAGTTCGTTGTACGCCATGATCGCCTCGGACGAGCCGGCGAGAATGAGGATGGATTGTTTCGTGACGACGCGGTCCGGATCTGGGAGGAAAAAATCCGGCCCCTCGAGGATGCCGATGACGACGACGCCTGTGAGCGTCCGGAGCTGCGTGTCCTTAAGACGCTTGTTCACGAGCGGCGTGGCGAGCGCTGCCGCCTCGGCGATCGTGAGCGTGCCAAGCTGGCCGATGACGTGGGCGATCGCGTCGCCGGCGATTGTCCTGCGGGCGAGCGACTGTCCCATCATTTCGTCGAGCGAGAGGACCTCGTTCGCCCCGGCGGCGCGGAGGATCTCCGTGGATTCCTGTTCCGTGGACGTGGAGACGATGCTGATGCTCGCCGAGACCTGGCGCACGGCGTGTATGACAATTGTGTTCGTCACGTCGTCGCCCGTGGCGGCGAGAAGGGCGGCCCTGCCGACCGCCAATTGCGCGTATGTCTGGGGATCGTCTATCTCGCCGTGAACGGCGCGTATGCCGCGGTCGCGGAATTCCGCGGCCTGCTTCACGTCGGGCGTGAGGAGCAGGTACGGCGACGAGTAATAGCCGAGCTTCTGTATGAGCACGTTGGTGACCGGGCCGTAGTGCGTAAGGATCACATGCCCCGTGGTACCCTTGGGCGCCTCGCGCGGCACGCGGGCGGCAGACTGGAAGAGCTGGATGAGCGTGAACGGAATGATGACGAGAATGAAGAAGATGCCGGAGATGATGACGACAACGGAAAAGAGCATGCCGGGAAACGTCGTGAACACGACGTCGCCGAAACCGACCGTGGTCATCGTTGCGATCGTCCAGTAGACGCCGGCGAACCAGTGGTACTGCTTCCCCTCGAGCTGCATGAGTACATGGAAGACCACCGAATAGACTATGACGACGAAGGCGAACACGGCCACGAGCCTTGTCAGCAGGAGCGCATTCTGGCGGCTCACATTCTGCTCGAGGAAGCGGCGCGGGCGCGCCGAGAGGTGCCGGAGAAGTGTGAACGGCCGTAAGATGGTCTTGATCATGAGTGTGACGATTGAATGGAATGACCGTAATATACGCCGCGGATAGTTGTCCTCAAAATCTTCGGATGTATTTTTTATCGCACAGGAATTGGTATCGCACTTCCGCTCCCTTTGATTCATGTAAAAATTTTCCTTATTATAAAGGCACTGTACTTTTCCCATACTATTTCCATGACCATGAGCGAACCCATCAGCGACAAGTCGGATTTTATCCGCGACATCATCAACGAAGACAACAAGACGGAGAAATTCAAGAAGCGGGTCCACACGCGTTTTCCCCCCGAGCCGAACGGCTATCTGCATATCGGCCACGCGAAATCGATCTGCCTGAACTACGGCATCGCGCGCGACTACAGCGGCAAATTCAACCTCCGCTTCGACGATACGAACCCGACGAAGGAGGACCAGGAATACGTCGATTCGATCATCGACGACGTGAAGTGGCTGGGCGGCGACTTCGAGGACCGGCTGTTCTACGCGTCGGATTATTTCGAGCAGATGTACGCGTGGGCGGTCCAGCTCATTGAGCATGGCAAGGCGTACGTGTGCGACCTCACCGGCGACGAGATCCGCGCTATGCGCGGCACGCTCACGGAGGCCGGGAAGGGCAGCCCGTACCGCGACAGGACGCCCGGGGAGAATCTCGCACTGTTCGCGCGCATGCGCGCCGGGGAATTCCCCGACGGAGCCAAGACGCTCCGCGCCAAGATCGACATGGCATCGCCCAATATCAACCTGAGGGATCCGATCATGTACCGGATCGTCCACGAGGACCATCATCGCCAGGGAAACAAGTGGTGCATCTATCCGACGTACGACTGGGCGCACGGGCTCGAGGATTCCATCGAGGGTATCACGCATTCCATCTGCACGCTCGAGTTCGAAAATCACCGTCCGCTCTACGACTGGTTCATCGAACAGCTGGGCATCTTCCATCCGCAGCAGATCGAGTTCGCGCGCCTGAACCTCACGTACACGATCCTGAGCAAGAGGAAGCTCCTGAGGCTCGTGCAGGAGGGCCACGTGTCGGGCTGGGACGATCCGCGCATGCCGACGATCGCAGGCTACAGGCGGCGGGGCTACACCTCGGATGCGATCAAGAATTTCTGCGACATCATCAGCGTGGCCAAGCGCGACAGCACGATCGATGTGGCGCTGCTCGAGCACGGCATACGCGAGGACCTGAACAAAAAAGCGCGGCGCGCGATGGCGGTGCTCAATCCCGTGAAGGTCGTCATCACGAACTTCCCCGAGGGGCGGACCGAAATGCTCGAGGCGGTGAATAATCCCGAGGACGAGACGGCCGGCACGCGGATGGTGCCGTTCTCCCGCGAGTTGTACATCGAGCAGGACGATTTCCGCGAGGTGCCGCCGCCGAAGTATCACAGGCTCTCCGTCGGCACCGAGGTGCGGCTCCGCTACGCGTACATCATCAAGTGCGAGACGATCGTGAAGGACGCCGACGGCGCCGTTAGGGAGCTCCACTGCACGTACGATCCGGACACGCGGAGCGGCATGCCGGGCGCGAGCCGGAAAGTGAAGGCGACGGTCCACTGGGTGTCGGCGAAGGATGCAGTGGACGCGGAAGTGCGCCTCTACGATCGGCTCTTCATCAGGGAGAATCCCGACGATGCCGAAGACGGAAAAGATTTCCTCTCGAACCTCAATCCGCATTCGCTCCAGGTACTCCCCCGATGCAAGGTGGAGCAGATGCTCGGAAGCGCGATGCCGGGCGACCGCTGCCAGTTCGAACGGCTCGGGTATTTCTGCGCCGACGCGCGCGACTCGAAGCCCGGCGCGCCGGTGTTCAACCGCATCGTGACGCTGAAGGATGCATGGACGAAGATCGAACAAAAAGGAAAGCAGTAGCCGCATCGACATACAACAATCCGCTGTGCGTCGCCAACGGTGGTGGCGGAACATGGCGGGCACATTTACGAATGATGTAGAACGAAAAGGACAGCACACTCATGAGTCATCAAAAACAGCCGACGAATACCGGGGCGTTGACAACGCTGGTTACGGTATTCTTCTTCTGGGGATTCATCGCCGCATCGAACGGCATTTTCATCCCCTTCTGCAAAAAATTCTTCGACCTCACGCAGTTCCAATCGCAGTTGATCGATACGGCCTTCTACGGCGCGTATTACATCGGCTCCTACATCCTTTTCCTGAGCGCAGCGCTCACGAAGGTCGACATCCTGAACAAGATCGGGTACCGCAAAGGCATCATCGCGGGTCTTTTCATTTCGATTCTCGGCGCCGTGCTCATGATCCCGGCGATCGGGTCGGGTGATTTCTATTTCATCCTCGGTGCCTTCTTCGTCATCGCGCTCGGCTTCTCGCTGCAGCAGACAGCGGCACAGCCGTTCGCCATTTCGCTCGGCGATCCGTCGACCGGCTCGCACCGGTTGAACATGGCAGGCAGTGTCAATTCGTTCGGCACCACGATCGGGCCGCTCATCGTCAGCGTGGCGCTGTTCGGATCGATCGCCGAGGGAGCGGGCGGCGGCGCGGATATCGGCAAGGTGCAGGTGCTCTACATGATCGTGGCGGCGGTGTTCCTGCTGGCGGCGCTCATCTTCATCTTCTCGAAAAAACTTCCCGATAACAGCTTCGAGGAACATGTCGAGGCCAGCAACAAGGCGCTTATGAGTCTCACCGGGCTGACGCTCGCACTCGGTGCCGTCGTCGTGCTCGGACAGGTGCTGCCGGAACTGAGCAAGCTCGCCCTTTCGTCGCTTGCGCTCGTCGTCGTCTTTGTCGCGATCCTCGCGTCGTATCTCTCGGCCGCAAAGAGCGGGGAAGGCTGGGGAGCCATGAAGTATCCGCAGCTGATCCTCGGCATGATCGGCATCTTCGTGTATGTCGGCGTTGAAGTGACGATCCAAAGCAATTTCGGCGCGCTCTTGAAGCTGCCCGAGTTCGGCGGATTCGACGAATCGCACAACTCTCACTTCATCTCGCTCTACTGGGGAAGCCTCATGATCGGACGCTGGACCGCGGCCCTCTCCGTGTTCAACTTGCAGAAAACAACCAAACGGGTCCTCACTGTGCTCGTTCCGCTCGGCGCGTTCGCGATCATTCTGCTCGTGAATGCGGGCAGAGGCAACGATGTGGGCGACCTCTATCTGTATGTGATCTGCATCGCCGTCCTCGTCGCGGGCATTCTCTTCGGACAGGACAAGCCGATCAAGACGCTCATGACGCTCGCCGTGCTCGCGTCCATCGCCATGGTCATCGGCATGGTGACGACAGGCATGGTGGCCATCTATGCATTCCTCGCCGGCGGACTCTTCTGCTCAGTGATGTGGCCGTGCATCTTCTCGCTCAGCATCGCGGGACTCGGAAAATACACATCAGAAGGATCGGCGTTCCTCGTCATGATGATCCTCGGCGGCGCGATCATTCCTCCGTTCCAGGGTGCGCTCGCCGATACTGTCGGCATTCACATGTCGTACATCGTGGCCGTGGTCTGCTTCGTGTTCCTGGCATGGCTCGCCTGGAAGATGAAGAGCGTGCTGAGCAAGCAGGGACTGGATTTCGATGCCCAGATCGCCGGCGGTCACTGAGGCGCGACGGCATTGCATGCACTATAAAAACGCAGGGGCGGTTTCCCCCTGCGTTTTTTTTATTCCGGCCTCACATAAAAATATGGCGCATCCATTGTCGCCATTCCAACCTGCGACTTTCCACCCTTGAGATAACTGCCGTACGGAACAGTGCGCGAAGTGCCGCCGCCGTACCCTTCATACCACATGTAATAGCGGTTGGCGATCTTTTCGACCGTCGTGAACCAGATCGCTCCTTCGTCCCATTGTCCCTCCGCACCCCGGCTGAAAATCGGATTGGCATCGTATTTCTTCCAGTGGATGAGGTCGGCGGATGTCGCGAGTCCCGCATGGAACGGGTAATCCTTGTTGATGTCCGATCCGCAATAGACCATATAGTAGAGGCTGCCTTCGTGGAAGATGCGCGGAGTCTCGACAGTAAAACTGTCCCATGCTCCCGCTCTTCCGACGGGGAGCGCCGGCGTTGAGTCGGGTTCGGTGAAGTGATAACCGTCCGTCGAGACCGCGCGGTGAATCTGGAATCCCTTTTTACCGGGCACTTCCCTCCAGAAAAACAGAGAGAGCGTGTCACGATGAAGCACCACTTCCGGCGCGCCGCCGATGAGGACGGGATCCGTTGTGGGTTTCGTGAAGTCGAATCCGTTCTCAGACACGGCGAGGCAGATTGCCCTGTCCGCGCGACGGCTCACGCCGGTATAATAGAGGAAGACCTTGCCATGGAACAGGATGGCGGCGGGATCGAGGGCGTGGAGTTCGTCCCACGAGCCCGGTGTGCCGACATCGATAACGGGCTCCGGATGAATGTTCCATGTTACGCCGTCGAATTTTTCTTGTGGTACCGTTGCGACGCCGATCCTGTCGTGGCCGTCGCGCTGGCCGCGGAAGAACATAGTGTAGGTTCTGCCGAGCAAGAGCAGGTCCGGATTCGCGGTCTGCGCCTCGCGCCACGTGCCGGCGGCGGCGGGGAAAACCGGATTGTGTGTGCTGCGATTCCATTCAAACTCCTGCGCGGCGTGTGTGTCGTCCGTCCCCTGTGCCGCGGACGGAGCGGGCAGAAGCACGCATGCTGCCAGCACCAGTGCCATACCAATGTGCGAGTGTGTCATGTTTTTTTTCCTCCGGATCAACTGGATGTGCGGGCGAGGTGCCCGAACCGACGCCTCAGTGAGTGTACGCATTATTTTTCGGAAAAAGGTATTAACTATTCTTTCCATCCAACGATCTATACCGCCTTCCCGCGAACATGGGTACACTACATCATCGATATTCGCCGATGGACGGATTTTCCACAGGTGCCGAAGCGGCGTTGTGTTGTGCATTACTGTGCATGGAGTGGGATATGAACAACTTGCAATATTCCGAGAAACGCTACAGGCGGCTTTTTGAAGCGGCAAAGGACGGCATCCTGATCCTCGATGCCGAAACAGGCCGGGTGGTGGATGTCAATCCATTTCTCCTGGAACTCCTCGGCTATTCGTACGACGAATTATGCGGCCAGTACATCTGGGATATCGGCGTGTTTAAGGATATTGCCGCGTCTAAAGAAGCCTTCAAGACGCTCCAGGAGGAGAAATACATTCACTACGAGGATCTGCCATTGGAAACCCGCGGCGGCCACCCCATCGCGGTGGAGTTTGTGAGCAATCTGTACCTCGTGGATGATGAAAAAGTGATCCAATGCAATATTCGGGACATCACGGACCGGAAGCGCGCGGAAGAGAATCTCACCCTTTCGGAGGAAACGTATCGGGGAATACTCGACAGCATCACCGAGGCTGTGTTTATCCAAAGCGCCGACGGCGTCTTTCTGGACATGAATTCAGTGACGGAAGATATGTATGGCTTCCCATCTGCCGAATTTATCGGGCGCGGGATGGAGTTTATTTCGGCGCCTGGTAAAAACGATCTCGCCCAGTTGGATGCCTATCGCGACCAGGCGTTTCACGGGAAGGCGCAATTGTTCGAGCATTGGGCGCTCCGCAAAGACGGTTCGATCTTTGCTCAATACGTGAGCCTGTGTTTCGGCTACTATTTCGGGAAAAAGGTGGTCATTGCCGTGGCGCGCGACATCACCGAACGCAAGCGTCTGGAAACGGAAATCCAGGATGCCCGGGAATATGCCGAGAACATCGTGGAGACCGTCCGCGAGCCGCTCGTCGTGTTGGATTCGCATCTGAAAATTCTCACTGCCAACAACAGCTTCTATAGCACGTTCAGGGTGACGCGCGCAGAGACGATCGGCCACTTTATCTATGACCTCGGCAATCGCCAGTGGGATATTCCGAAGCTGCGCGTCCTTTTCGAGGAGATCCTTCCCAAAAGCACGGTGTTCAACGACTATGAAGTGGAGCACGATTTCATCGACATCGGCAGGAAAACAATTCTCCTCAACGCGCGCGGCATCTACAGTGAAAGCATCGCCTCGCACGTTATCCTTCTCGCCATGGAAGACATCACGGAACGGAAGCGGACCGAACAGATCCTCCGTGATGTGCAGCGACGGGAAAGCATCGGTGTCTTCAGCGCCGGCATTGCCCACGACATCAACAATCTGCTTGGCGTGATGATGGGCAACATTTCGCTCGCCCAGTCATTGCTTCCGGAGAACCATCCGGTGCGTCACAACGTCGAGACGGCCATGACGGCAATGAAGCGCACGGCTGAATTAACAAAACAGATCCTGGCGTATTCCGGCGCCGGAAAAACACAGATTCAGGCGATCGACATCGGTGCGATGGTGAAGGAGCATTTGAGCCTCATTGCGGTGACGGTGCCCAAATATGTGAAATTGATTCTGCATCTTCCCCCGGTGCCGGTCTATGCGAGCGGTGACCCGGGGCAGATCGAGCAGATCATCATGAACCTGATCATCAACGGCGGAGAGGCGATCAACGGCACACGGGGAGGCGTCACTGTGAGGCTGGAGGAACAATTGATAGAGGCGGATGACCTGTTCGAGTACTGCAGGCTTACGAACACGACGCTGAAGCCGGGCGCGTATGCCGTTCTTGAAGTGAGTGATACCGGTGGGGGGATGAGCGAGGAGACGGTGAATAAAATATTCGATCCGTTCTTTACGACGAAGTTCACGGGGCGCGGCCTGGGCCTTTCCGCCGTGTTGGGCATCATCCGCGGGCACGAAGGCGGGATCATGATCGAGACCAGTGAAAACTCGGGATCGACATTTCGCGTCATTCTGCCGGCCTGCGCAGCTCCCGAGCGCCTCGCCGTGGAAGCAACGGATGACGTGCTGCATGCGGGCCCGGCCGGAACAACGGTGCTCGTCATCGACGACGAAGAGGCAGTCGCGTGCATGGCCCGGGAGATTTTGGAAGTCGGCAAGTACAGCGTATTGATCGAGTTGAATCCGATCCTCGGCATCGAGCTCTACAAGTGTCACCGGTCGGAAATCGGGGTGGTGCTGCTCGATCTGACGATGCCCGAAATGTCGGGTGCGGATGTCGTCGATGCGCTGCGCGACATCAACCCGGAGGTGAAGATCATCATCTCGTCGGGGTATTCGGAGAATGAAGTGCATTCGAAGATCAGCATGGACAAGGTCGCCGGATTCCTGCAGAAGCCGTACCCGATGCGATCGCTGCTGGTGATGATGCAGAATGTCATGCAGCGGGAGGCCCCCGCCATGCGAGCCTCCCTTGTTTCCTGATGCGATAGTGTTATTGGTAGCTGAAGAGCATCGCGAACACGATCCAGATGACGATTGAGAAGCCGATGCCGACGGCGATGAAGCCGAAGATCTTGATCACGCGCAGGACGACGGGCTGGTACGGCTCGACGAGGTAATTCTCGAGTTCGCCGCTTGCGACCAGTGCTTCATACTCCGCGGGCTTGTCGCGCTTCAGTTCTTCGACGGACATGCGGCCGGTGAAGACCACCGTATCCATCGGGAATTTTTCGGGGCGCAGGTGCGTGTTGAAAAAGTGAATTGTAAAGATGAACCCTGCCGCGAGCAATGCCTCGTCGCTGTGAATGATTGTGGCCACATTGATCACCCACCCCGGGAACAGCAGCGTGAAGAATTCCGGGAACCAGAGCATCATGCCCGTCGAGCCGATGACGAAGACCCCCCAGAACACCGCGAAGTAATCGAACTTCTCCCAATACGTCCAGCGTCCGTACTGCGGACGCGGTCCGATGCCGACGAACCACTTGATGGAGCCGATGACGTCGGCGAGATCCTTCTTCGTCGGCAGGAGCGTATGCGCGCCGAAGAGCATGTTCTTCCACGTACCGAACTCGCTCTTCTTCCTGCGGAAAAGGTCCACGATGTGCGTGATGAAGATGAGGATGAGGATCGTCGCGGCGATCCGGTGCACGTATCCGGCCACGACGAACCCGCCGAAGAACCGCGAGACGATGGAGGCCCAGTCGGTGTATGAGAACTTCAGTGTCATGCCGGTGAGGGCGAGCGACAGGAAGCTGACGATCATCGCCACGTGCAGTATCCGGTTGAGGCGCGAGAAGCGCTGGTACTGCCGTTCGCCGGCGTGTTCCTTTTCCATCTTCTGATGGATCTTCCGCATCTGCCAGGCGCGCGGCAGCCAGAGCAGCGTGTGGAGTCCGCTGAAGAAGAACGTCACGATGACGAGTCCCGTCATGCCCCAGAACACATAGAAGAGAATGGGGTACTTGTCCGGATCGTGGTGCGTGGCATGCGTGAGGTATCCGGCAAAGCGGCGATTGGCGTCGGGATGGCATTTCTTGCATGTCTGCACGACGTTCTCGCGGCTCAGGTGCGATTTCGGATCCGCCGTCGGCAGGATGTCGTGCGATCCGTGGCAGTCGTAGCATTTGGCGGTCTTCGTGTATCCGAGCTGGTAGACCTTGCCGTGGTACGTGTCGAAATAACTCTTCGTCACCTCGGCGTGGCATTTTCCGCATGTGGTGGTGATGCCGAGCTTGAAGCCCTCGGCGTCCGTGCGGTTGATCGTGTGCGCGGAATGGCAGTCGCTGCACACCGGCAGGGGCTTGTCGGATTTCGACACGAGCTTCGAATGGATGCTTTTCTCGAACTGTTCCTGCATGCCGTGGTGGCACGTACCGCATGTGGCGGGCAGGTTCTTCGGATGCACCGATGAGAGCGTGTCGGATTTCGGGAGTTCGCGGTGCGCCGAATGGCACGATGTGCACGTTGCGGTGACGGTTAAGCCGCTCTTCGAGAGTCCCTTGCCGTGGATGCTTTCGTTGTAATGTTTGACGATGTCGTGCTGGTCGCCCGTATAGCGCATGGCGGCCTTCTGGTTCTCGCCGTGGCAGCGCGCGCAGAGCGTCGGAATGTTCGTCGCGAACGTGGGCGAGGCCGGATCCGTTTTCCCTTTCACGCCGTGCGTGCCGTGGCATTCAACGCATGTCGGCGCGTTCTTGTCCTGTTTCGCGAAGAGTTTGCCGTGCGTACTCATCGCATACTGTTCTCCGACCTCCTTGTGGCATTGCGCGCAGTCCACTTTCTTCGTGATGGCGGCGCAGGGCCGCGTGAGGCTCGACTTCACCTCGCTGTGGCACTGACTGCAGGCGACCTTCGTGCCGTGCTTCGATGCGGCGTGGATGGCGAGATCGACCGAGAGCGACCGGCCGTCGGATGCGGCCTTGATGTCCGTGCGCGCATGGCACCGCATACAGTCCTGATTGGCCATGCCCTGATCGTAGAACACGCGGCGCGCCTTGTGCGGTTGGTGGCAGTCGACGCATGCCGGCAGCGTATTCGCCTTCTTTTCCCACAGCTCGCCGTTGATGATCTTCCTGTGTACGGCTTCGATCTGCGTGTGGCACTGTGCGCACGTTCGTGCGATATTGTTCTTGTTGATCGACGATTGCGGATCGGTGTGAGGGAGAATGAGATGCGCGCCGTGGCACGATGCGCAGGTTGCCGCGACCGAGAGTCCCTTCCTCAGCAGGCCGTCGCCGTGGATGCTCTCGGTGTAGTTCTCGAGAATGTGGTCCTGGGGAATGTTCCGCTGGCGCATGACCGCCGTGCCTTCCTGGTGGCACTTGCCGCAGAGGAACGGAATCTTGATCGGGAGCACGGGCGAGTTCGGGTCTTTCACCGCGAGGATGTCGTGTTTGCCGTGACAGTCGTAGCAGCGTGGGGCGAGCGGATCTCCCTTGGCGGCTTTCTTGCCGTGCAATCCCTTGTTATAGAGTTCCGCGGCCTTGTCGTGGCACGCGCCGCATTGCACGGAGGCGAGGGGGGACGCGTGCGGAAATTCCTTCCCCTCGAGGTCCGTATGGCAGACGACGCAATTGAGGTCCTTGTGTATGGACTTCGAGAATTTCTTCTCGTCCACGAAGAGGGAGAACGTGGGGCCGCGATGCTCTCCGGTGAGCGTCCGCTCGGCGTGGCATGCAAGGCAATCCGACTTTTCCTGAGCGCTCATGAGGCCGCCGGAACCGATCAGGATGAGAACGGAGAGTACCGCTGACAATCGTCGCAATTTTTTTTTCATGGGGTGGAATGGTTAGTCAGGAACGTCCGGCGGATGTGTTGCATTGTATAAAAATACGGATGGAAAGTCAATACAACCATGATCATCGGCTGCATTCGAAGAAAGATGAGCGGACCACCGGGCCCCTTGCATTACGACGCGAATATTAATATTATGGCAGATACTTTAGGATGCGTCATGATGCCATTACAGATACTCCAGCCTTCCGTTCGTGTCGATCTTGCGACGTGGTGCATGACCGGAAGCGATATCACATGCAGCGAGAAGCGCCTGAGACAGCTCGACGGCGTCTTCGCCGACGCGGAGGCGTACCGACGCGCGGATCCGGAGCGGCTCGTCTACAGCGTTCAGGCGCATCTGCCGGTGGACGACGGCACGCCGGGAGGGTTGTTTTTCGGGACGACGACGATCGAGCCGGGTGAGGTGGGAGGCGAGTATTTCATGACGCGGGGACATTTTCATGCATCCCTCGACAGGGGCGAATACTACTGGGGTGTGCAGGGCGAGGGGATGCTCATTCTCATGACCGCCCGGCGCGAGGTGTGGGCCGAGCGGATGGTGCCGGGGAGCCTCCACTATATCAGGGGAGGAACGGCGCACCGCGTCGCGAACATCGGCGCCGGTCGTCTCATCTTCGGTGCAAGCTGGCCGTCGGACGCCGGACACAACTACGACGAAATTTCGCGCACAGGCTTCGCCGCACGGCTGATGAATGTCGGCGCCATCCCCACGCTCATACCGGAGTAACATGAAAACAATCGCGCTGGATCTCGGCGGTACACGCATCAAGATAGGAGTCATCGAAGGAACCGCGATTCTCGCGAGCTCCATGATCGAGGCCTTTTCAACGAACGGATTGCGGGCGCGCCTGGCCTCCATCGAGGAAGCGGTGTTCGAGCTACTGCGCTCGTACCGCATTCCGCTCAACGACATTGCAGGCATCGGCATCTCCGTGCCGGGCATCGTCGATCCGCGACAGAAGACGGTGCTCTCCGTGAACCAGAAATATTTCGATTCCGTCGGCTTCGACTTCCGCGGGTGGGCGCATGAAAAATTCGGGCTCCCCATTTATCTGGAGAACGATGCCCGCGCTGCGCTCGTCGGAGAATGGAAATACGGGGCCGGACAGGGCTGCGACAATCTCGTGATGGTGACGCTCGGCACGGGCGTGGGCGGCGCTGCGATCATCGAGGGCAAACTGCTGCACGGCAAACATCACCAGGCCGGATGCCTCGGCGGACATTTCACGATCAATTTCGTGGGGCAGCTCTGCAACTGCGGGAACATCGGCTGCGTCGAGACCGAGGCGTCCTCGTGGAGCCTGCCGCAGCAGGCGATGAGCGATGCGGGATTTCCGGCGAGCCTCCTGTCGAAGAACGGGACCATCGATTACGAAAGGCTCTTCGCGGCCGCCAGGCGCAACGACGCTCTCGCCGACAAGCTGGTGCACAACAGCCTGCTCGCGTGGGGAAGCTGCGTCGTGAATCTCATCCACGCGTACGATCCGGAGACCGTCATTATCGGCGGAGGCATCATGCGGAGCGCCGATATTATCCTTCCGTTCATACGAAAATATGTCGACAGCCTCGCATGGACGCCGTGGGGGAAGGTGTCGATCGTGTCGGCGCGGGACATGGACACCGCGGCCCTCTTCGGCATCGCGGAGCTCCTGCGTGAGAGCCTGAAGTGAGGAATCTCGCTTCGTTCTGAATGACATCGAATGCAAATGCAGCATACTGTAGGGCGAAACGGCGTTTCGCCCCGGTTCAAATATCGTACGGTCATTCGGCAGGGCGAAATATCATTTCGCCCTACAGAACACACCTTATTTTTTAACAACAGGCATATGGAAAAAAAAGACAACGTGTTCCTCATGCTCGTCACCGCCGTCGCGGCGCTCGGCGGACTCCTCTTCGGTTTCGATACGGCGGTGATCTCCGGCACGGTGCCGTTCATACGGTCATATTTCGCGCTCGACGACATCGCCCTCGGGTGGGCGGTGAGCAGCCTGCTCATCGGATGCATCGGCGGCGTGCTTGCATCGGGCAAGCCGGCCGACCTCCTGGGGCGGCGGATGACGCTGCTCGCGGCCGCGTTCCTGTTCTTCGTTTCTGCGGTGGGCTCTGCGCTTTCGGAGCACCTCAGTACGTTCATCGTGTTCCGCTTCATCGGCGGACTCGCCGTCGGCACCGCAAGCATGCTCTCGCCGATGTACATCACCGAGATCTCACCCGCCGCGCGGCGGGGAAGCCTCGTGTCGCTCAACCAGCTCGCAATCGTCATCGGCATCCTGGCCGCCTTCTTTTCGAATTACATGCTCGTCTCCACGGGGGACGACAACTGGCGCTGGATGCTCTCGGTGATGGGCGTGCCGGCCGTGCTGTTCTTCGCGGCGCTGCTCTTCGTGCCCGAGAGTCCGCGCTGGCTCGCACAGAAACACCGCAAGGCGGAGGCGTTCGCCATCCTGCAGCGCATCAACGGCACGGCGCTTGCCACCGCGGAAATGGCGTCGATCGAGGCCTCCCTCGAGCGAGACGAGAAGGGCTCATACACGGAGGTCTTCTCGAAGAGGATGGCGCCCATCCTCTGGATCGGGATCGTCGCCGCGGTCTTCCAGCAGATCACCGGCATCAATTCGATCATGTACTACGCGCCGATGATCTTCGCCAAGACCGGCATCGGATTGGACAGCGCGTTCATGCAGACGATCGCCGTCGGCGGCATCAATTTCCTCTTCACGCTCGTGGCGATCAGGTGGATCGACAGGATCGGAAGGAAGCCGCTCCTCATCGCGGGCACCGCGGGCATGATCGTGTCGCTCTTCGCCCTTACGGCCGCCTTCTACTTCGAACGGTTCGAAGGCTATCTCGTTCTCGGGTGCGTCCTCCTGTATATCGCGTCGTTCGCGGCGTCGCTCGGTCCCGTCACATGGGTGGTCATTGCCGAAATTTTCCCGAACCGTTTGCGGAGTGAGGCGATGTCCGTTGCGATCATGGTGCTCTGGGGCGCATGCTTCCTCGTGTCGCTCACATTCCCGTACATGCTCAACGTGCTCGGGGGCGGGGCGGCGTTCCTCGTCTTCGGCATCATGTGCGTGCTGAATCTGGTGTTCATCCTCCTGAAGGTCCCCGAGACGAAGGGGCGGAGCCTCGAGGAATTGGAAAAAATGTTATTGAAGCACTAACCGCACCGGCGGGGCGTCGACGCGATGCCCTGCGGATGATGAAGGACAGACATGTTCGATCCCGGATTTCTAATTGTGCCGACGACGAATCCGATGGGATTCCGGTACGGGCCTGGCGTGTTCGGTCCGGCCGTCGAGAACCGCACGCTCGATTCGATACGCAGGAGCCTGCGCGATCCGTCGTGTGCCGGGCCCGATCCGGTGTACGCGATAGCGATGGACACGGGCAAGCTGGAGCACAGGCCCCTGCTGGTTGAACGGAACCTTCTTTTCGGCGCCGTCACCTACGCCGCCGGCCGGCTCGGCGACGAGCCGGTACGAAGCCAGGGCCACGTGCATAAAAAAGTACGCGGCCACGCGATGTCGCCTCCGGAGGTCTACGAGATCTGGAGCGGCAAGGCGGTCATCTACATGCAGGAGCATGCCGCATCCGATCCGGGCCGGTGCTTCGCCGTCACGGCGGAGCCGGGCGACGTCGTCGTCGTGCCTCCGGACTGGGCGCATGCGACGATCAGCGCCGATGCGCACGACCCGCTCACGTTCGGCGCCTGGTGCGACCGCCAGTACGGATTCGAGTACGACGATGTGCGCGCCCGCAACGGACTCGCGTGGTTCCCGCTGCTCGACGCGAACGGGGAGATCCGGTGGACAATGAACCCGGCATACAGGCGATCGGAGCTCGTGATCAAACCTCCGGAACAGTACGCGTCGCTGGGAAGACACGCAGGGATTCCGATCTACACGGAGTTTGAACGGGATCCCGACGCGTTCGCGTATGTCACCAATCCGGAAATGATACAGGACACATGGAAAAATTTCGTACCGTGAATAAGATGCCGAAAGTGATATTGCTGCTCGAGACGTCGCGCGCGTTCGGGAGGGGACTGCTCTACGGCATCGCGCGGTACTCGAAGCTGCACGGCCCATGGAGCTTCTATAGGGAACCCCGCAGTCTGCAGTCTGCGATTCCCCGTCTTGCCAAGTGGAACGCCAACGGCATCATCATGCGCAACTCGGTCATCAGCCGTCAGCTGATGGACCTCAAGCTGCCCACGATCATGGTGCTCCACGAGACGTCCCGGTTCGGCGACCTGCCCGTGGTGACGACGGACTGCCGGAGCATCGTGCTGCTCGCGGCCGAACACCTGCTGAACAAGGGGCTCAGGCATTTCGCGTACTGCGGCATCGACGAATTCCACTGGTCCGAGAACCGGAAAGAGTACTTCCGCGCCATCATGAACGACGCGGGCTTCGCCATCCACGTGTACGAGCGGCCGCGCAGCCGCAAGATCCGGTCGTGGGAGGACGAGCAGTCGTCCATCGAGGAATGGCTTTCGACGCTCCCGAAGCCGATCGGGATCATGACCTGCAACGACGACCGCGGACAGCACGTGCTCGAGGCCTGCAAGATACGCGGATTCAGGATTCCGGAGGACGTGGCATGCATCGGCGTCGACAACGACGCGCTGTTGTGCGACCTGAGCGATCCGCCGCTCACGAGCGTCGCCCTCAATTACGAGTCCGCCGGATATTACATGGCCGAATTGCTGGACCGGCTTATGAAGGGGGAACCGATGCAGGGACAGGAGATCTACGTGAGGGCGACACACGTCGTCGTGCGGCAGTCGACGGACATCCTTGCCATCGACGATGCGAACGTCGCCGCCGCGATCCGTTTCATCCGCCAGAACGCGCGGAAAAAAATTTTCGTCGACGACGTCGTCTTCCAGACCTCGCTCAGCCGCCGCAGCCTCGAGGGGCATTTCAGGGAAGTCATCCACCGCTCCATCCAGGAGGAGATCCGCCGCGTGCGCACGGAACAAATCTCGAAGATGCTCATCGAAACGAACATGCCGATCTCCGAGATCACCTCGGTCTTCAATTTCACGGACGTCGAACATATCTCCCGGTACTTCCGGCGGGAGAAGGGGGTCGGCCCCCGCGAGTACAGGAAGATCAATCGCCGCTGAGGATTGCGCAAAGTGGTGATTAAAAGACGTAAAAAGGACTTCCACAATGCTCTTTGTTTCTGTATTATTGCGCAATAAAATCTATCCGCCGCCACAATTTACCACTCATCACAAAGGATGAACAATGCTCGGTCTTATAGTGCCCCAATTGGCCATGCTCTTCACCGGATCCAACATTATCTCGTTGGGCTGGGTCGACAGCGCCATCGTAATCCTCTATTTTATCTTCGTGCTGGGGATAGGCTTTTATCTCATGAAATTCACGAAGACCGGTGAAGATTTCTTCATGGCCGGCCGCTCGATGACGATGTGGATCGCGGGACTCTCTTTCGTAGCGGCGAACCTCGGGTCGCTTGAACTGATGGGCTGGGCCGCCGCCTCATACCAGTACGGCATCCTCGCCACACATTGGTACTGGATCGGCGCCGTTCCCGCCATGCTCTTCCTCGGCCTCATCATGATGCCCTTCTATTATATCAGCAAGACGCATTCGGTGCCGGGATATTTGAAGCTCCGCTTCGGCGACGGCGCGAGCATGGTCTCGGCCGTGTCGTTCGGTTTCATGACTGTGCTCATGAGCGGCATCAACATGTACTCGATGGCCATCGTCATGAAGGTCGTGCTCGGATGGGACATTCATTTCTCGATCTGGGTGTCCTCCATCACCGTCATGCTCTATGTGGTGCTGGGCGGACTGCTCTCGGCAATCCTCAACGAGGTGCTCCAGTTCATGCTCATCTGGCTCGGCGCGCTCCTCATCCCGATCCTCGGCATGATCGAAGCGGGCGGATGGGAGAAGATGGTCGATCGCATCCATCAGAATTTTCCCCAGGGCGACTACACGCACCTCTGGAGCACGCTCGGTTCGTTCCAGGACAATCCGATGGGCATCCACTGGACCGGCATCGTGTTCGGTCTCGGCTTCTGCATCTCGTTCGCATACTGGACGACCGACTTCCTCGTCGTGCAGCGCGTCTTGACGGCGAAGGACCTTCGCGCAGCGAAGATGGCACCGATCATCGGCGCGAGTTTCAAGATGTTCGTCCCCCTCATTGTCATCCTTCCCGGACTGCTCGGACTCGCCGTCATTCCCGGTCTCGTCGGCGAGACGGAGGCGATCGCCACGGGTGGTCACAGTTACAATGAAGTGCTTCCGCTCATGATGGCCCGTTACCTCGGACCCGGCCTGCTCGGGCTCGGCATCACTGCGCTCATCGCCGGCTTCATGTCCGGCATGGCGGGCAACGTCAGCGCATTCGCCACCGTGTGGACGTACGACATCTACCGTCCCATCCACCGCATGTTCGCGAAGACGGACGGCACCGACGCGCACTTCGTGAAGATCGGCCGCTGGACCACCATCATCGGCGTCTTCGTCTCGATCGGCACGGCGTACCTCGTGCAGCAGTTCGCCAGCATCATGGATTATGTGCAGGCGCTCTTCAGCTTCTTTGTGGCGCCGCTCTTCGGCACCGTCATCCTCGGCATGCTCTGGAAACGCGCCACGAAGGCGGGCGGCTACTACGGACTCTTGGCCGGCACCGTGTCGTCCATCGGCATGTGGCTCTGGGTGAAGATGGATCCGACGGCGCTGAAGATCATCGCCCTCTCGCCGTACGCGAAGGATATGGCCGAGAACATGTACCGGGCCCTGTGGTCGTGGTCGATCTGCGTCGCGGTCACCGTCATCGTCAGCCTCATGACGAAGGCGAAGCCCGACTCGGAACTCGACGGTCTCGTGCGCAGCTGCACAGTCCTTCCGTCCGAAGGCCATTTACCATTCTATCAGCGGCCGGTGTTCTTCGCATCGATCGTGTTCGCCGTATTCCTCGCACTCAACATTATTTTCTGGTAGGAGCATGTCATGGAAGAGAAAGAAATCATATCGATCTGGTTCATCATCGGATGCCTGCTGTTCCTGTTCGGCGTCATCATCTTCGCGGCGAACGTGCTCGATTACTACGTGCCGTGGTCCGGCACGGTGACCGTGCTGCATGAGTACCGCGCCGGGATCTGGTGGGGCGCATTCCTCATCGTGATCGGGCTCGTGTATTCGATCGCGTTCAATCCCTGGAAGAAAACCAAAGAAGCCGCGTAAATGAGCGCATATTCAATCGGTCTCGATTTCGGCACGAATTCCTGCCGCTCCCTCATCGTCGACCTCTCGGACGGGAGGGAGATCGCCAGCCACGTGTTTGCCTATCCCTCGGGCGAAAGCGGCGTCGTCACGGACGCCGCCGATCCCATGCTCGCCCGACAGAACCCGGCCGATTACGTCGCAGGCATCGAGGTGACTGTCACCGAGGCGCTGAAGAAGGCCGCCGCCGCCGATGCGCGCTTCGATCCGAAGTGCGTGATCGGCATCGGCGTGGACACGACCGGGAGCAGTCCGATGCCCGTCGACGAGCTCGGCATGCCGCTGTGCTTCGACGAGCGCTTCGCACAGAATCCCGACGCGATGGTCTGGCTGTGGAAGGACCACACATCCCACGCCGAGGCCGCGCGCATCACGGCGCTCGGCAGTGAATTCCGCCCCCTGTACATGGCGAAGATCGGCGGCACGTATTCCTCCGAATGGTTCTGGAGCAAGATCTGCCGCCTGAAGGCCGCGTCGCCCGATGTGTACCGAGCGGCCGCGAGCTTCGTGGAGATCTGCGACTGGATCCCCGCCGTGCTCACCGGCACCACGAAGCCGAACGAGATCAAGCGGAGCGTCTGCGCCGCCGGCCACAAGGCGATGTTCAACGCGGCGTGGGGCGGACTTCCCGATACTGAATTTCTTGAGATGCTCTCTCCCGGGCTCGGCGAGCTTCGGGCACGGCTCTTCGACACAGCGTACGCGGCGGACACGCTCGCCGGACATCTCTCCGCGGAATGGGCGCTGAAGCTCGGTCTCACCGAGACCGTCGCGATCGCCGTCGGCGCCTTCGACGCGCACCTCGGCGCCGTGGGCGCGGGCATCAAGCCCGGCGTGCTCGTGAAGATCATGGGCACGAGCACATGCGACATCATGATCGCGCCCGACGCGGAGCCGCTCGCCGACATCAAGGGCGTTTGCGGCATCGTCGACAATTCGGTGATGAACGGGTACTACGGGATCGAGGCGGGGCAGAGCGCCGTCGGCGACATCTTCCTCTGGTTCGTGAACCGGTATGTACCCGAGACGTACGGCGCGACGCAGGATGAAAAATTCAAGCATCTCGAGATCGCTGCAGGGCGGCTGAAGCCGGGAGAGAGCGGACTGCTCGCCCTCGACTGGAATAACGGGAACCGTACGATCCTCGTGGACGTGCGGCTGACGGGGCTTCTTCTGGGGCAGACGCTGTCGA
>JAVBYH010000373.1 GCA_030824175.1 Bacteroidota bacterium
CGTTCGACAAGGAGAATGAGTCCGTCTCGAAGACGCTCGAATACGCCTACGACGACTATGCGATCGCGCAGATGGCTAAGGGACTCGGCAAGACGGCGGACTACGACTATTTCATGAAGCGCGCCGGCGCGTACAAGAACATCTTCGATCCGTCGTGGCAGCTCATGCGCGGCAGGGACTCGCGCGGCACATGGCGCACGCCGTTCGACCCGCACATGTATGTTGAACGGGGCGACATCACCGAAGGCACGAATTATCAGTATTCGTGGTACGTGCCGCACGACGTGCCCGGACTCATCGGCCTCTTCGGCGGCGCCGCTGCGTTCACGACGAAGCTCGATTCGCTCTTCATCCACAAGGGATCGGGGAATTTCCAGGAGCCAGGCGACATCCAGGGCAACATCGGCGAATACTGGCACGGCAACGAGCCGAGCCATCATGTCGTGTATCTCTACGACTACGCGGGCCAGCCGTGGAAGACGCAGAAGTGGGTGCACGAGATCATGAAGACGCAGTACGGCAACAAACCCAACTCGCTCTGCGGCAACGACGACTGCGGCCAGATGTCGGCATGGTACATCTTCAGCGCCCTGGGCTTCTATCCCGTCGCCCCGGCCTCGGGCGAATACGCCATCGGCAGCCCCGGCCTGAAGCGCGCCGTCATGAAGCTCTCGAACGGCCGTACATTCACGATGACCGCCGAGAACCTCTCCGACGAGAATATCTACGTGCAGTCCGTCTCGCTCAACGGGAAGCCCTGGACGTCGTCCTTCCTGCCCGTTACTGCCGTCACGAAGGGCGGAACGCTCGCGTTTGTTATGGGCCCGAAACCGAGGCTGTGACCCAGAGGCTGTGATCCATCGATATTGCTTCTTAAATGGGGATTCACTATTGTAGAGCGTCTTGCGTCTCACATCCTGAAAGGATCCCGCAATGTTCGAAAGCTCGTTTTCAGAACTCTACTGGTTCATCTTCGGCATCGTGCTGTTCCTCGCCGAGATCGTCGTGCCCGGATTCGTTCTCTTCTTCTTCGGCGTAGGCGCGTGGGTCGTCGCCCTCTGCGTCTGGATCGGCATCGCGCCGACGAACTCGATACAGCTCATCATCTTCCTCATCGCCTCCGTCGGTGCGCTCGCCCTGTTCCGCAACAAGGGGAAGGATTTTTTCCTCGGGAAGGTCACCGGACTTCTCGGTCCCGGCAAATCGGTCGACGACATCCGCGGTGAACGCGCCATCGTCCTGCGCGATATCACGCCGGGAAAGCTCGGAGGGAAGGTCGAGTTTCACGGAACCATGTGGGACGCCGAAGCCGATGTCGCCGTGCCGAAGGACGCGACGGTTGAAATACTCGAACGGAAGGACCTCACGCTGAAAGTCCGCCCCGTGTGACCGGTCGCTCCGACCGTCAGCGCTTCGCCACAGCCCCATACACACATACCCAGCAAAGGAGACATACGATGGAACCAGGCACCCTGGTCATATTAGCGCTCGCAGTGTTCGTCTTCATCGTCCTCACGCAGACGTCGCGCATCGTTCCCCAGAAAACGGTCTACATCGTCGAACGCCTCGGCAAATATCATGCGACGCTCGACGCCGGATTCCACATCCTCATCCCCTTCATGGACCGCATCGCCTACAGGCATTCGATGAAGGAAATGGTCATCGACGTCCCCCCGCAGTCGTGCATTACGAAGGACAATATCGCCGTGGAGGTCGACGGAATACTCTACCTGCAGATCACCGATCCGGTGAAGGCCTCGTACGGCGTGAGCGAATACCGCTTCGCATCGACGCAGCTCGCCCAGACGACGATGAGGAGCGAGATCGGCCGTATCGAATTGGACAAGACGTTCGAGGAACGCGATAAGATCAATCAGGAGATCGTCATGGCCGTGGACAAGGCGTCGCTGCCGTGGGGATTGAAGGTGACGCGTCACGAGATCAAGAACATCCTGCCGCCGGCGAGCATCAAGGATGCGATGGAGAAACAGATGCGGGCCGAACGCGAGAAACGCGCACTCATCGCCGAGTCCGAAGGCGACAAGCAGGCGAAGATCAACCGCGCCGAAGGCGACAAGGCGGAGGCAATCGCGAAGTCCGAAGGCGAGAAGATGAAACGGATCAATGAGGCCGAGGGGAAAGGGCAGGAGATCGAGCGCGTCGCAATGGCGACGGCGAAAGGCATCCGCGAGATCGCGAACGCGATCAACGAGAAGGGGGGAAGCGACGCGGTGAACCTCCGCATCGCGGAACAGTACCTCGGGGAATTCGGGAAGCTCGCCCAGAAGAACAACGCGATGATCATCCCCTCGAATCTGTCCGATGTTGCAGGCGTCGTCGCCTCGGTGAGCAAGATCTTCACGAACATGAACCGACCCGTCGAACCGGAGCCCCTGAAGAAGTAGTCATGTAGGGCGAAATGATATTTCGCCTTGCCGTTGTTGTTGTTGCTTTTTGTAGGGCGAGATTTATCTCGCCCTGGACGAGCTAAAGCTCGTCCTACACGCTCCAATTGAACAGTAAATAGAATTTTCATTGCAGGGCGAGCCGTCGGCTCGCCCTTTTTTATCGACCGGCGTAGTCGTCCAAATTGTAGCCTGCCCGCGCGAGGGCGCGCCGGGTGGCATCGAGTGCGTTGGGATTGTTGATGTGGGGTGAGAGGGGCACCGCTCCGGCTGCACGAACGGCGTCCACGAGCGTCCGCATTTCGGCTCCCGCAAGTTCTTCGCACGCCTCGTAGAATCCGCCGGGTCCTTCTTCGAGCACATTGTGCTTCTCAAGAATGGCGAAGAGCGCCGTGACAGTGAGCCGCGAGGGAGGGGGCACAAGAAGGGCGGCGATTGCGCCGTGGTCGAGTCTCAGCCGGTCGGCGATCGGAAGGGCGCTTCCTCCCCTCATGCGTTGCACGGCGGGCAGCAGGACCTTCTCTTCAATGGAGATATGACGCAGCAATCCCCGCCTGAAATCGTCGAACACCGTGAATAATTCCGTGCCGATCTCGCAGCGTGTCTGTTCAAGAAGCGCCTCGAGCCGCCGGTGATCATCAGCGAGGATCGTATACAGGACGTCGTGTGCCACTTAGTAGATCGATCCGATGTTGATCGTGATGAAGAAGCCGCCGAAATCTGTCTTCTTGATCATCGTGCCGTCGTTCGGATTCATCATGCTCGTGATGCCGCCGGCAACAGGGATGTAGTAGTATCTGAAATTCACTCCCATCAGGCTGCCCTTATCCGAGCCGAAATACGCCCCGAAGCCCACATAGCCGCCCGCCGTGTAATGCGACCGGCCGTAGCGGAGGCTGTTGAAGAACTCGCGCTCGTACGGAGACGCGAGGATCAGCGTCGGTCCGGCTCCGGCATTCACATAGGGACGGAATGTGTCCGTGATGTCGTCGGCGAACAGCCTGTATTGCGCGCCGAAAAACAACGGCATGAGCAGGAAGCGGTTCACCTTGTTCGGCACGTACGATCGTCCGTACCAGTCGTAATACTCGACCTCGTTGTCGTCCTTCGATTCGGCGATGGCGAACGAGACGATGCCGAACAGGTCGCGCGTATATTCCTGACGGTAAAATCCGCCGAGGCCGAATCCGTTCCCCGACAGCATCACATCGATCCCCCAGGCATGCTTCAGGTCCGACGCTGTCATGCCGTCCGCCGCCTTGTCGCCCCGGGGAGACGTAAAGACCATCGTGCTGTCGGCCGCACTGTTCGTGCGCGTCTGGAATTCGCTGTAGCGGACCTGTGACGAAACCGTACGGGTCATGCAAGCCGCAAGGATAGCGCAGACGATCATTGTTCTCATGGGTGCATCTCCTGCGTGTGTCAGTATACTCGTACTAACGCATATTTCAGATATTTGGTTTCTGGCATTGACGGGAGCGTCGGATGATCGCCGGCGGCGCCGGAGATCGCGACAACCTGGACCGAGCGGCCCGTCTTCGCCGCGCTCTCGTTGATCATCGCAAGGAACATCGTCTCGTCGACGTGATGCGAGCACGACGCCGTCGCGAGAAATCCGCCCGGTGCGACGAGCCGTATGCCGTTCGCGTTGATCTCCTTGTATCCCTTCAACGCCGTTGCAAGCGTCTTCTTGCTCTTGGTGAAGGACGGGGGATCGAGCACCACGACGTCGTACTGCTTCTTCTCTTTCACGGCGTTCGCCAGGAATTCGAAGGCGTCGGCCTTCTCGAAATGCACGTTCGTCACCTTGTTGAGCGTCGCGTTCACTTTCGCCTTCGCGATGCATTCTTCCTGAATGTCCACGAAATCAACGTGCGACGCTCCCGCAACTGCGGCGTGCATGCCGAAGCCGCCCTCGTTGCAGAAACAGTCGAGCACCGTCGCGTCCTTCGTGAGCGACGCTAGGGAGGAGCGGTTCCAGCGCTGATCGAGGAAGAAGCCGCTCTTCTGGCCCTCCATGACCTCGACGTTGAACTTCACGCCGTGCAGTTCGATGATCGTGTGCTCCACCGTGCCGCGAAGGATCGTGCGGCGCATGGGCAGCTGTTCCATCAGACGGAGCGGCGACTCGTTGCGTTCGACGATGCCGCGCGGCGCGAAGATTGAAAAGAGCACGTCGCCGATCTCGCCGAGGCGCTGGTCCATGCCCGCCGTGAACGTCTGCACCGACAGATACTCATTGTAGCGGTCGATGATGAGACCGGGGAGGAAGTCGCTTTCGCCGTGCACGACGCGGTAGGTCGTGGATCCCGGAAATAATTTTTCGCGAAGGGCGAGCGCCTGCCGGATGCGCCGCTCGAAGAATGCCGCGTCAATGGGTTCATCCTTCTGCGAGAGCAGACGGACTGCAATGAGCGAACTGGGATGGAAGAATCCCACGCCGAGCGAGATGCCGTCGGCCCGCAGGATCTCGACGATGTCGCCCGCCACGGGCGCACCGACGATGCGGTGAATTTCGTTGCTGAATACCCATTGATGTCCCGCCCGCAACCGGCGGTCTTCGTTCTTCTTCAGGATGACGTGCTTTTTTTGTGCCATTGGATCTCCTTTCCTGTAAAGTACGAAAGAAAACAATAAGGACAAAACCATATTCATTCTTTCGTTGAATATTGACCCCATCTTCCTTATATTTATGGTACTTATGACAAATTTAGAGACAAATGAGTTCCGCACAGGATACGCAGCCCTCGTCGGCGAACCGAACGTCGGCAAGTCGACCCTGCTCAACGCTATTCTCGGCCAGAAGATCTCCATCGTCACGGACAAGCCGCAGACAACGCGCCACAAGATCGCCGGCATCGTCAGCGACCCGCGGTCGCAGATCATCTTCCTCGACACCCCGGGCATCATCAAGCCGGCATACCTCCTCCAGGAGGTGATGATGCAGTTCGCGGCCTCGGCCATCGACGATGCGGACGTGATCCTCCTCCTTGTGGACGCGGAGAAGATCAAGAACGGCGGCTACACGGAACAGACCGTGACGCTCGAAAAGGTCGCCGTGCATAAGAAGCCGACGTTCCTCGTCATCAACAAGATAGACACCGTGGAGAAGGGCGATGTGCTGGACATGATCGCGCACCTCCACACGATCTATCCGTTCGACGAGGTGTACCCGATCTCCGCCCTCAGGAATTACGGAACGAAGGAACTCGTGGAGGGCATCGTGAAGCGGATGCCCGTGCATCCTCCCTTGTACCCCGAGGACATCGCGAGCGAGGCGCCCGAAAAATTCTTCGTCAGCGAGATCATCCGCGAGAAGATCTTTAAACGCTACTCCGCCGAGATCCCGTATTCGACCACCGTCGATATCATCGAGTTCAAGGAGCGCTCCGCGAAGAAGCATTTCATCAGCGCGGACATCTACGTCGAACGGCAGTCGCAGAAAGGCATCCTCATCGGCAAGGAAGGGAAGGCGCTCCGTGCGCTCGGCTCCGACGCGCGCAAGGAGATCGAGGTGTTCCTCGGCCACGAGGTGTTCCTCGAGATGCACGTGAAGGTGCGCGAACAATGGCGCGAGCAGTCGCAGTGGCTCAAGCGCCTCGGCTACTGATATTTAACACAGTTGCGGCTTTTTGTAGGGCGAGATTTATCTCGCCCCGCTGCACTGTGCACGAACACAGTACAGACTATTTTTTTCACATAACCGGACACACACAATGGCAACGATACGAGCTTTCAACGGACTCCGCTACAACCAGACAAAAGTGAAGATGAGCACGGTGGTCGCGCCCCCGTACGACGTGATCACACCGCTCGAACAGACGTCCTACTACGATCGCGACGCCTTCAACGTGATCCGCCTCATCCTCGCCCGCGACGAGGACCGCTACAGCGCCTCCGCACAGACGTTTGCCGCATGGCAGGAGTCCCAGGTGCTCGTGCGCGACGCGCAGCCGTCCATTTACCCGCTCGTCCAGACATTCACGACGACCACCGGCGCCAAGGTGCAGCGCAAGGGATTCATCGCGCTCTGCCATCTCGAGGAATTCGAGAAGGGCATCGTACTGCCCCACGAGAAGACGCTCTCGAAGGCGAAGGAGGACCGCTTCAAATTGTTCAAGGCGACGAACTCGAATTTCAGCCAGATCTTCGGCCTCTATTCCGATCCCCTGAAGCAGATCGACGAATCGATCACGCCCATCCACGCCACCGTGCCCGCGATCGACGTCGAATTCGAAGGCGTGCGCAACCAGCTGTGGGCAATGACGGACACGGACGCGATCGCCCGCATCGCCTCGCTCGTCGAGCCGATGCAGATCCTCATCGCGGACGGCCATCACCGGTACGAGACCGGGCTCGCGTACCGCGACCTCATGCGCTCGCAGAATCCGAACCACGACGGGACGGAGCTCTATAATTACATCATGATGTTCTTCACGAACCTCGACGACGAGGGACTCGTCATTTTCCCGACGCACCGCGTCGTGCACAGCCTCCCCGCGTTCGACGCGCAGGCGATGCTCGAGACGCTTAAGGCCCATTTCACGCTCGACTCGTTCGCGACGCACGAGGCGATGGCATCGGCGCTGGGAAGGAAGACGCAGTACGCCTTCGGCATCATCACGAAGGACGCGTTTCTGTGCGCGACGCTCACAGACCTGACGTCGATCGACGAACTCGTGCCGCAGTCGGTGCCCGCCGAGGTGAAAGACCTGGACGTGGTGCTCCTCCACACATACATTCTCGGCAAGCTCCTGAACATCTCCGTCGAGGCCCAGGAAAAAAAGCTGAACATCCACTACCTGCAGAAGATCGACGAATGCGCCGCCGAGGTCGCCAAGGGCGTCTCGCAGGTCGCGTTCATCGTCAATTCAACGAAGATCGACCAAGTCCGTGCTGTCGCGAAGGCGGGCCACACGATGCCGCAGAAGTCGACGTTCTTCTACCCGAAGCTCATTTCCGGCCTCGTCATGAACAGGATGGCGTAAGAGATGACAGAGCGTTCCAAGATCATCGTCCTCTACATCCTCATCTGCCTCATCTGGGGCTCCACCTGGCTCGTCATCAAGATCGGCCTCGAAACGATGCCCCCGCTGTTCGCGGCGGGGTGCCGTTTCGCGCTCGCGAGCGTGATCCTCTTCGCCTATGTGAAGATAAAAGGGATCACGATCCCGTTCGACGCGCGCATGAAGAAGTTCTATGCCACGGTGGCGTTCTATTCGTTCGCCGTGCCGTTCGCGCTCGTGTACTGGGGAGAGCAGCACATTTCCTCCGGGCTCACCGCGGTGCTCTTCGGGATCTATCCGTTCAGCGTGGCGCTGTTCTCGTACTTCTTCCTGCCCGCCGAACAGCTCAACCCGTCGAAGATCGCAGGCATCGTGCTCGGTTTCGCGGGCGTGTTCGTCATCTTCGCGAACGACATCAGCATGACGAGCACGCTCTCGGTGTGGGGCATGGCGGCCGTCGTCACCAGCGCCGTGATGCAGGCGTACTCGGTGATCGTCATCAAACGCGAGGCGCACAACGTCAGTCCGTTTGTTACACTGTTGATGCCCTCAGCGCTGAGCTCCGTCGCGCTCATTGCGGCGAGCCTCGCGTTCGAAAACGTCGCCGCCGTCACGGTCACATCCGGCGCCGTGTTCTCGATCATGTATCTCGCCATCATCGGATCGATCGTGACGTTCGTCAGCTACTTCTGGCTGCTGAAGCACATCGAGGCGGTGCTCCTGTCCCTGTCCGCATTCGTCACACCGATCATCGCCGTCGCGCTCGGCGTCGTGCTCAAGGACGAGTCGATCTCGTCGCAGATGGCGGCCGGCTCCGCGTGCGTGCTCGCGGGGATCGTCATCGCCAACGCGGCGGATCTCCGCCGGCTCCTCACGAAAAAATAAGCTCGGTTCAGCATTGCGCGACCGCCTCCTCGCCAACTTGCCGCGGGCATGTATGTTGTGTATATTTCATTACCTGACCTCGGCGAGCAAAAGATCCTGAAGCTCGCCGTCACCCCGGCTGTTACGATACCGGATCATTGGTAATGAATGTGCGCGTGTATGTCCCAGGAACCCGAAATACGATTAAGCACGAACGATGTGACGCTCGAAGACAAGCTGGAGAACCTTCCGACGTGTCCCGGCGTGTATCAGTACAAGGATAAGGACGGCAAGATCCTCTACGTCGGCAAGGCAGTGAACCTGCGGAGCCGCGTGCGCTCGTACTTCCAGAAGTCCCGCAATCTCGATCCCCGCATCGCGCTCATGATCGGCAAGGCGGCCGACGTCGAGATCATCACGACGGACTCCGAGGTCGAGGCCCTCATCCTCGAGGCGAACCTCATCAAGCTCCACAAGCCCCGCTACAACGTCGTCCTCAAGGACGACCGAAGCTATCCGTACATCGTCATCACGAACGAGCCGTACCCAAGAGTGTTTGTGACGCGCCGCATCCGGCGCGACGGCTCGCGCTATTTCGGGCCGTACACGGACGTGCAGATGGTCCGCTCCGCGCTGAAGACCGTGCGCGACATCTTCATGATCCGCAGCTGCAATTTCATGATCGACGAGGACTTCATCGCGAAGAAGAAGACGCGCGTCTGCCTCGACTATCATATCCGGAAATGCGAGGGACCGTGCGAGGGATTCGTGACGCGCGAGCGGTACATGGACATGATCTCGCAGGTCGAGAAGGTGCTCGAGGGGAAGACGGGCGTCGTTATAGACTACCTCCAGCAGCAGATGCAGTACGCCGCGGGCGCGCTCAACTACGAGGACGCCGCGTTGTTCCGCGACCGCATCCGCGAACTCACCGTGTACTCCTCAAAGCAGAAGGTCGTGGACGTGGAACAGCACAACCGCGACTTCCTCGCCGTGGCGAGCGAGGGCGACGACGCGTGCGGCGTGATCTTCAAGGTGCGCGAGGGCAAGCTCATCGGCCGCCAGCATTTCTACATGAGCAGCACAGAAGGGGTGAACGAGGGCGAGCTCATCGAGGCCCTCCTGAAACGCTACTATCTCGACGCGCTTGATATTCCGACGGACGTCATGGTGCCGGTTGAGCTGGAAGACAAGCATGTGCTCATGGAGTGGCTCACGGAGCGCCGCGCCGGACCCGTCTCGGTCGTCGTACCCGAACAGGAGGACCTCGCGCGGCTGTTGAGGATGTGCGGGAAGAACGCCAAGTTCCTCCTCGACGAATTGAAGCTGCAGAAGATGAAGCAGAAGGATTTCGTGCCGCACGCGGTGCAGTCGCTGCAGCGCGACCTGCGACTCAGGACGCTGCCGCGCAGGATCGAATGCTTCGACATCTCGCATTTCCAAGGCACCGAAACAGTCGCCTCGATGGTCGTCTTCGAGGACGGGAAGGCGAAGAAAAGCGAATACAGGAAGTTCAAGATACAGACCGTGGCGCCGGGAGAGGTCGACGACTTCGCGAGCATGCGCGAGGTTGTGCGCCGCCGCTATTCGCGCGTCGTCGAGGAACAATCGCCGCTGCCGGACCTCATCCTCATCGACGGAGGCAAGGGACAGCTCTCGAGCGCGGTGGAGATACTCACAGACCTCAAGCTGCACGACCAGGCGATCGTCAGCCTCGCCAAGCGGCTCGAGGAAGTGTTCGTGCCGCACGAGAGCGAGCCGATCATCATTCCGAAGTCGTCCACCGCGCTCCGCCTCCTGCAGCAGGTGCGGGACGAAGCGCATCGGTTCGCGGTCACCTTCCACCGTTCGCTGCGCGATAAGCGCACGCTCCAGACGGAGCTCGACCAGATCAAGGGCGTCGGCAAGAAACGCGCCACCGAATTGCTCGAGGCCTTCGGCTCGAAGCAGGGCGTGCGCTTCGCGACGCAGGAACAGCTCGCCGAGATCGTCGGCGAGAAAGTCGCCTCGGCGATCGTCGGGTATTTTCTCCAAGCTGACGAAGCGCAGTCAGCGGCTCCCGATATCTCACCGCCCGATACCGCGCCGCCGTCCGCTGCATGATCGCCCACAACAAAAAATGCCCGCGTCAAACTGACGAGGGCATTTTTTTTGCCATGGACGGGGAGCTATCCCGCCCGGTGAAGTCGTGTTCGCTCCGAACACGTCGAGGTCATTCAACACCGGTCTGTTCGTTCGTCACGAGGAATTTCTTCTCGAGCTGCTGGGCGATCTGGCGGAAGATATACTCATGATCAGTCGGCTGCGACACAGGCGAGACGTCCACGCCTGCCTCTGCGGTCAGATACATCGCCGCAAGATGAGCCTTATAGCGCAGCGACGCGTCCTCGTTCGTGAGCGTGCTCTTGTTCAGGATCGACAGGAGCGGGGAGTAGTCGAGTTCCGGATAGTATTTCTTGAAGACGACAATGTTGTAGATCGTGCCTTCAACGATGCCCGAGTAGTCGCTCTTGAGCGACGAGCGGAAATTATCGAGTGTCTTTGCGAGGCGGACCTTGTCCATCTTCGGGATCTCGGAGGCTGTTTGGGCTGATGCGTTGGCTGAGATCGCGATTGCTGCGATTGTTGTGAGTGCCGCTTTTTTGAATGTGCGAAGTGTCATTGTCTTGTTCCTTTCAGTATGGAGAGTGTTTGTGTCTTCCCTATATACTGCTACAAAGACAATGCCAAAGATTGTTAAGAGCCGTAACACATTGATATATATGGCGAAGGAGGGAGATCGGTCCAGGCGGGGGCGCCGCGAAAGGGTGCCACAAAACTGCAGTGAAAACGCTTACATAGGCAGTATTTTACCGGTAACTATAGCGATTTCAATGCATTAGCGCGTCCCTGCAGGAGTGTGGCGCCGTGCAGAAGTGTGGCAATGGGCGGGATACATCTCGCTACAAAAAAACTAATCGTCGTCGCCGGTGCGGCGGAGGCGGTTGTTCAGCGCGCGGCGCGAGATGCCAAGGAGCTCCGCCGCGATCGTCTGATTGTTCTCCGCGCGCTTCAGGGCCTCGGCGATCACGGACTCCTCCGTCTCCTTCAGCGTCGGGAACCGTCCCGGGAACGTGACGAGCTCGTCCACCTGTCCCTCGTGTCCGTGCGCATGCGCAGGCTTTATTGTCCTGTCGCTGTGATAATCCGAGATCGTCTTGCGTATCGGCTCCATGGACAGGATCCCGGACTCGTGCACGCTGATCGCGTCGAAGATCATTCCCTCGAGCTCGCGCACATTTCCGGGGAACGGATATGTGCTTAGGAGCGTGTAGAGTTCCTTCGGCGCCGTCGGCCGCTTCTTGCCGAGCTCCGCTGCCGCCTTCGTGATGAAATGGTCGATGAGATACGGCAGGTCGATCTTCCGCTCGCGCAAGGGGGGGATCGTGATGTGATGCGACTTGAGCCGGTAATACAGGTCCTGACGGAACGTGGTGCCAGACTGCATCGTGCGTATGTCGCGGTGCGTCGCCACGATGATGCGTGCGTTCGACAGCACGGCGATGTCCGATCCGAGCGGATAATACTGCCCGTTCTGGAGCAGCCGCAGGAGCTTCACCTGGCTCTCGATGCTGAGATCGCCGATCTCGTCGAGGAAGAGCGAACCATTTTCCGCTTTCTCGATGAGACCCTTCCGCTCGATCTCCGCCCCCGTGAACGCGCCACGCTTGTGCCCGAAGAGCGTGTCCGAGAAGAACGTGTCGTCCACGCCCGCCACGTTCACAGAGATGAGCTCGCCCGTTCTGCCGCTCGCTGTGTGTATGGCCTTCGCGAAGAGTTCCTTGCCGCTCCCCGTCTCCCCGGTAACGAGGATGGGGAGGTTCGTCGTTGCGACGGCCTCGATGTACTTGAAGATCGACTGGATCGTGTTGCACCGCGTCACGATGTCCGTGAACGCCTCGGGGTGCTCGATCTTCTCGCGCAGCAGGGACGCCTTCAGCATCTCGTTCTCGTCGCGCACGCCGGTGAGCTCGAGCCCGCGCCTGATCGCGGTGACGAGCCGCGTGTCGTCCGCGGGCTTCACGACATAGTCGAACGCCCCCTGCTTCATGCAGAGCACAGCGCTTTCCACGTTGTTCACCGCGGTCATCATGATCACCTGCGTATCGGGATACGCGTCGACGATCTTCGGCAGCAGGTCCATGCCCGAGACGTACGGCATGTTGATGTCGAGAACGACGAGCGCATACTGCCGCTCCTTGAGCAGCTGCATCACCCGGCGGCTGTCCCTGCACGTCTCGATGTTCCTGATCCCGTGGCTCGAGAGCGTCAGCTCCACGCTCAAGAGAAAATGCTCCTCGTCGTCGACGAAGAGGATGGGATTCGCGGGAAAAAGTGTCGCACTCATAATTGTCGCCTTCATTGTCGTGTCGTTACTGTTCGAACGGCAGCGAGAGCCGCGCCGTGGTGCCCTTGTTGGGCTCGCTCTTCAGGATGAGCGTGCCCTCGTGATTCTTGACGATGTTGTACGAGACGGAGAGGCCGAGGCCGGTGCCCCCCATGTCGCGCTTCGTCGTGAAGAACGGGTCCATGATGTACTTCAGGTCCTCTTCCTTGATGCCGACGCCCTGGTCGCGGACCTTGATGCGCACCTTCCCGCGCTGCCGGTCGCAGTACGTCATCACGTGGATCTCGTCCGATGTGGTGCGCAGCGCCTGGCAGGCGTTGTTGATGAGCGTAATGACCACCTGCTCGAGCTGCTGCGCGTTGCCGCGCACTCTCGGCAGGTCCCTGCCGTACTCGACGGTGAACTTCTCCGTCGATTTCCTGATGAGCGTGTCCGTGATGACGATTGCCATGCTCACGACCTTGTTGATGTCGACGGATTCGTTCAGGTTCCCGCTGTCCGTCTTCGCATAATCCGTGAGCCGCTTGGTGATGTTCTGGATGCGCTCGGAGCCGATGAGGATGCCCTCGAGCGACTGGGAGATCTTCTCCTTCGACGCGCCGTACGGGATGCCTCCGACGCTGAAGTCCCCGTTCTCCGCCTGGTATGCATCGAGGATCGGCGCCACGTCCTTCCAGATCTTCGAGAAGAGCTGCGCGTTCAGCAGGATGAAATTGTTCGGATTGTTGATCTCGTGCGCGATGCCCGAGACGAGGATGCCGAGCGACGCCATCTTGTCCGCCTGAATGAGCTGCCGGTTCTTGATGGCCTCCGCCGCCTGCGCCTTCTTCAACGGCGTGATGTCGTTGATGAGCCCGTCGTACGCAACGGGTTTCCCGTCCGCGTCCTTCGTCACGATGATCTTGTTCCTGATCCACCTGGTCGTGCCGTCGCGGTGGATGATGCGGTGCTCAAGCGGCTTCGTCTCCTCGCCGGCGAGCGCCAAGCGCGCCTGTTCGAGCACCTTATGGCGGTCCTTCTGCGGCACCATGTCGTACCAGAGCTCGGGATTCTTCTTGTAGTCCTCCGAGGTGTATCCGGTCACCGACACGCATCCGAGACCGTGAAACGTGTCTACCACCTCGCCGTCGCGTATCGTGACGGTGTAGATGTAATCCGTCAGATAATTGATAAGCTTCGCGTATCTGTTCTTTATCTCCATTATGCACACTTCTCCAATATTACAACGAACGACGTTATCCGAGATTCCTCGCTTCGCTCGGAATGACACATGACCGCCCGGAATGACACGCGCCGGCCAGAATGACAAATATAATATAACAATCTTCCGTGAATTGTCGATGCGTGCCGCGTGTGTGGCTTTTATTCGCGGAATACCGTATACTTGTTTTTTATCACAACTCCGGACACCCGAACCATGACTCACGCCAGGCTTCTTCTTCTGTGCGCCGCCGTCGTCGCAGCACTCTCGATTCCATCCTGTATGCGCGTTCCCGACAGGATGCCGCCGTCTGCAGCGCGCAGCGCTGCAGCTCCGGACAGTTTCCTCGTGGAATTCGAGACGACGAAGGGTGTCTTCGTTGTGAAGGCGCATCGCGTATGGTCGCCCGAGGGTGTCGACCGCCTCTATGAACTTGCAGAGGCCGGCGTCCACGGCAATGTGCCGATCTTCCGCATGCTTCCCGGCAAGCTCGTGCAGTTCGGACTCACGGGCGATTCCACGATCGACGCGGCATGGGAAGCCCGCGGGATCGCCGACGAACCCGTTCTGGTGGGGAACGTCCGCGGCCGCATGTCGTTCGCACGCGCGGGGGCGCGGACCCGTTCCGCGCAGCTCTTCATCAATCTGCGGAACAACTCGCCGCGGTACGATACGGCGAACGCTCAGGGCGTCGTCGGCTATCCGCCCATCGCCGAGGTCGTCCATGGTCTCGATGTGCTCGACAGCCTCGAGGGGAAATACGGGAACGCGCCATCCGAGTTCCAGGATTCGATCTCGGCGCGCGGCCTCCCCTGGCTCGACGCGAAATTCCCCGGCCTCGACAGGATCGTACGGACGCGGCTGCGCGCGAAATAACCGTCCCGGATGCCGCATCCGGCAACGGTCATCCACTGGGATCACCATCATTATGCACGACACACGCACACGCCGCTTCATCGCGGCATTCAAGACGTACTCGTTCGACACTCAGCGTTCGGGCCTGCTGCTCGTGTTCCTGACGCTCATTGCCGTCGCGCGGTCGCTGCAGCACATGTTCGTCGTTGATGTGAACGAACCGGTGCAGTACAGCCTCTGGTGGCACATCCCGTTCAATCTCTTCATGTGGTGGAACTGGTTCCTCCTCGTCCCGCCGATCCACTGGATCCTGACCCGCCTCGCGCGCGGCACGAACCGGCTCCGTCTCTGGGTAACGCTCTGCTTCGCGCTTCCCCTCGGCACCGTCGTCCTCCGGCAGGCCGCGGCCGCGCTTATCACGACCTCCGTGCTCCCGGACAGATCGGACGTCCTAGCCCTGTTCTACTGGCGGCTGTTCGAAAATCCCTGGATGTGGCTAGACCTCATCGTCTATTTCGCCATCCTCATCGCCCTGCAGGTGGTCGAGTACCAGCGCATCGGCACGCAATATGCGACGAAGACGGCACACCTCGAGACGCAATACATCCGTTCGCAATTGACCGCACTCAGGAGCCAGCTCCATCCTCACTTCCTCTTCAATACGCTGAACACAGTCTCGACGCTCATCCTGAAGGAGGATAACGCCGAGGCCGAACGCATGCTCTGCCTCCTGAACGATTTCCTGAAGTCGACCGCGTTCGATTCGGGCCGGCAGGAGATTCCGTTTCGCGAGGAACTCCGGTTCATCAACGGCTACCTCGAGATCGAAAAAGTGCGGTTCATCGACAAGCTCGTTGTGAGGGAGGACGTCGATCCGGCCACGCTCGACGCCCTGATGCCGGGTTTTCTGCTGCAGCCCATAGTCGAAAACGCGATCTACCATGCCATCGCCGTGAAGGCGGACGCCGGCCTCATCGTCATTTCCTCATCGCACGCCGACGGCGCGATGACAGTGTCCGTCGAGGACAACGGTCCGGGACTCTTCGCGGCGAAGAAGAAGCAGTCGAAGGACGGCGTCGGACTCAGGATCACCCGTGAGCGCCTGGCGTATCTCTACGGGAAGGAGCATCGCTTCGTCGTCGAAAACATTCCCGCAGGCGGCGTCCGTGTGAGCATCACGATCCCCATGACGATCCCGGCAGGGGAGGCCGTCGCATCATGACGCTCCCGTTCACACGAAGGTTCGCCGGATTCCGATCTCACGTGCATGCGGGCCTCTTCATTCCGCTGCTCCTCGTGCTCACGCTCATTGCCGTCCTGCATACGCTCCAGTCGTCGTCAATGGATCGTGCCTCCGCCCAACCGCTCGCCGCCGCGGCACCCATATTGTTCTCGAAAATCATCTATTATTTGTATTTCGCCCTTCTTGCCCTCGTCGTGCAGCGGCACTCGCTCCGGCTCAGGCTCACGCGCCGAACCGCCGTCCGGTGGTCCGTTCTCCACGCGGCCACACTCGTCTGTTCGTTCCTCGTCCATGTTGCACTCTCCGACGCCGTGAACGAACTCGTGTTGGGCGCAGTGCGTCCCGCGTCTGTGCTCGTCCTGCTCTTCAATCATCCGGCCGTGTGGATCGAGACATTCGCGTACGCGATCTTCCTCCTCGGATTCTCGCTCGTCGAATATCAGCGCGTCAATCGTGAAAACGAGATCCGGTGCGTCGAACTCGAGGCCCGGCTCACACAAGCGAGACTGCGGGAACTTCGCACCACCATCAAGCCGGCCTTCCTCTTCAACACGCTCGATTCCATCCTCCAGCTCGTGCGCGAGCGCCGGAATCAGGATGCGAACCATGTGCTGTCGCTGCTGAGCGATTATCTGAGGACGACCGTTTATGGAAGCGAACGCGGCGAATCGACGGCCGGAGAGGAACTGCGGCTCCTCAATCATGTCATCCACGTCATCGAGACCGAGACGCAACGGATCCGCGTCCCATCTCCCGGCGCGCCGGGCGAGTCCAACGGCACCATGAACGGAGACACCACACAATGACGATACGTACTCTCATCATCGACGACGAACCGCATGCGCGCGAGGGCATCCGTCTGCGCCTTGCCCGCTATCCTGAAATTCAGATCATCGGCGAGTGCGCATCGGGCGGCGAGGCGGTTACGGTGATCAATACGCTCCGGCCCGAGCTGTTGTTCCTCGACATCCAGATGCCGGAGATGAACGGATTCGAGGTGCTGCAGCGAGTGCATGTCAGCCCCCAGCCCATCGTCATTTTCGTCACCGCATTCGACGCGTTCGCGATTCAGGCCTTCGATTGTCACGCGCTCGACTATCTCCTGAAACCGATACGCGAAGACCGATTCAGGGAGACGATGCAGGCCGTCCTGTCCGAATCCCACAGGCGGAATCTGGAACTCTATGTGACGAAGCTCCAGTCCGCCGTCACCGAGTATTTCGCGCTCGTTAAAAACGATGCGGAGGAGCCGCAGACGAAGACCGATGCCGGCCTGCAGCCGTACCTCACCCGATTGATGATCAAGGGAAAGGACCAGATCGCGGTCGTCGCCGTCGATACGATCGAGTGGATCGAGTCCGCCGGCGACTACGTCTACGTCCATGCGCAGGCGCAGAAGCATCTCGTGCGCGAGACGCTCGTGTCGCTCGAGGAGCGGCTGGACCCGAGGACATTCGTGAGGATACACAGGTCGGTCATCGTGAACATCGAACAGATCACCATGCTGCGTCCCAACGAGCACGGCGACTACGACGTCATCCTGAAGAGCGGCATGAAGCTGAAGCTCAGCCGCACATACAGGCCGCACTTCGAACTCGTTACAGGCAACGTCCTCTGAAGAATGAATCCGGTTCTCTGCACGGGATTGTAGGGCGAAATGGTATTTCGCCCCGCCGGACGGTGTGTGCTCCCGTTTCGGCGTCCTCCTCTCCGGCTCATCGCATGATACCGCGTGTCGCCGAATTCCGCTCGATTTCCCGTTAAAAAAAAGCAATCTTGTGCCGTGCTTCAGACGCAAGTGCCACCCCACAACCATTTTTTTCGGAGGAACGACTGATGATACGACGGAGACGACAGTTTGTGCTATTACTGACGATGCTATTTGCCGCATGCGCATCCCTCTCGGCTCAGCCCGCCACTGCAACGTGGCCGCTGACGAGCGCCACGGGCGTGTCGGCGCAGATCTCGGGACCCATCACCGCGTCC
>JAVBYH010000088.1 GCA_030824175.1 Bacteroidota bacterium
AAACGCGAACTGAACATCCTTTCGTTCAACGATCTGCTGCTGACGACGCGCGACGCCGTGTGCGGCGCGAACGCCGGGGCGCTCATCGACAAGCTGCGCAGCCGGTACAGCGCGGTGCTTATCGACGAATTCCAGGACACCGACCCGGTGCAGTACGCAATCTTCTCGCGTCTCTTCGCAGACAGTGCGACGGTGTTGTTCTACATCGGCGACCCGAAGCAGGCGATCTACGGATTCCGCGGTGCCGACGTGTTCGCGTATATGAGCGCTGTATCGCGGAAGGGAGTGAACGAGGCGACGCTGGCGATGAACTACCGGTCCTCGCCCGGACTCATACAGGCGGTGAACGCGGTCTTCACGCAGGCTACGGCGCCGTTCATCTTCGATGAGATCACATTCGCGCCGGCGAGGTATCCGGCGAAGAAGGAGCAGGGCCGCCTCCTTATCGGGGGGAAGGAGCCCGTGCCGATGACGATCGTGTTCTCGCCCTACGTGAGGTCCGGCTCGAAGGGCGTCGCATTGAACAAGGAGCGGTCCATGGCGCACGCGACGGAACTGGCGGCGGATGAGGTCGTTGCGCTCCTCACACTGGGGAGGCAGGGGAAGGCCGTGTTCGTGAAGGGCGGGAAGACCGAGGTGCTCGACGAGAACGCAGTGGCCGTGCTCGTCCGCACGAACAAGCAGGCGCGCATGGTGCAAGAGGCGCTGCGCGATGCGGGCGTCCATTCCGTGATCCATTCGAACGAAAGCATCTTCGCCTCTAGCGAAGCGGGAGAGATGCTCCGCGTCATGAAGGCCGCGGCCGAGCCCGGCTCCGCGCCGCTCCTGAGGTCCGCGCTCATCACGTCGCTCTTCGGCGTCACCGCCGGGGAGCTCGACGCGCTCAACGCCGACGGCGTGAGAATGGGGATGCGACACGAACAATTCATGCTGCTGAACATGCAATGGAAGCGCAGCGGATTCATCGAGATGTTCTCGCGGCTCATGGAGCAGGAGGATGTGCTCAGCCGCGTGCTCGTGCTGCCCGACGGCGAGCGGAGGGCGGCGAACCTGCTGCAGCTCTGCGAGCTCCTGCAGACGGCCGAAAGCGGCGAACAACTCTCGCCGCTCGCGCTCGTGAAGTGGGTCGGGAACCGGATCGCCGCGGGCGACATGGAGGAGGAGGAATATGTCGAGAACCTCGCCACGGACCAGAAGGCGGTGAAGATCGTGACAGTGCACAGCAGTAAGGGACTTCAATACAAGGTCGTGTTCTGTCCCTTCCTCTGGGAGGTTTCGAAGCCGGGTCCAAAATCCGGTCCGCAGCCCGTGTTCTTCCATACGAAGGACGACGAGACGGGTGAGCATCGTTTGGTGTACGACATCGGTTCTCCGGAGCAGGCCGTCAACAAGGTGACGTTCGAGAAGGAGTCGCTCGCCGAGCAGGCGCGCCTTGCGTATGTCGCCCTGACGCGGGCCGAGTACTGCTGCACCGCGTTCTATGGCAATTACAGTTCCACGGAACTCTCGGCGCTGGGATATCTGCTGCATGGAACATCCGATGCCTCCGCGCTTAGCGCCATCCTCGCCGATGAGGGCCGCGTGTTCGGGGACCTGAGCCGCCTTGCGGCCGCTGCAAAGGGAACCGTCGCCGTGAAGCGGGCCGGGGAGCCGGAGGGGCGCGTGTACGAAGCGCACGATGCCGCCGCCGCGCCCCGTGAAGAGCTGCGCGCACTGCCGCGCACGCGGATCGTCGACGCAGCAGGCACCGTGGCAAGCTTCACCTCGCTCGCCCAGCATGCGGGCAGGGAGCGGCGGCAGTCGTACGTGGACGAGGTGCAGGCGGGCGAGGCTGTCGACCAGGCCGCGCCGTCGCGCACGATCTTCACGTTCGCGAAGGGGAAACTCGCCGGCGACTTCTTCCACGAAGTGCTCGAGAGGATCGCGTTCGACATGTCCGACACGGAAACGATGATCGCCTCGCGCATGAAGAAATACGGGCTCGATCCCGATGAGGCGCCCGTTGCGCACGAGGCGGTGAAGAATGTGCTGCACAAAAAACTGACGCAGGTGGCTCCGGACTTTTCGCTCTCGATGCTCGCGGCCGCGGACCGGCGGCATGAGACGAATTTTTATTTCCCGCTCACCCCGTTCGCGAAACGCCAGCTGCGGAAATTCATGAACGAGTATGCGGGCGCCGGCGATCGGTCCATGCGGTCCGAGTTCGCGGACGGACGGGTGAAGGGCTGGCTCAACGGAAAGATCGACCTGCTCTTCAGGCATGGCGGCAAATATTACATCCTCGACTGGAAGTCGAACTATCTCGGCCCCGTGCGCGAGGCGTATGCGCCCGAATTGCTCCGCGAGGCGATGGAGCGGGACGATTATTTCCTCCAGTCGCTCCTCTATACTATAGGAACGGACCGGTATCTCCGCGACAGGCTGCCGGGGTATACGTACGAGGCAAATTTCGGTGGCGTGTTCTATCTGTTCCTCCGGGGCATCGATGCGGGGGCGGGGGACGACTGCGGCATCTTTTTCGAGAAACCGGACGCGGCGCAGCTCGAGCGTCTGTCCGCCCTCATCGCTGCGCCGATGCCTGCCCGGGGCCGTCGCGAGCCACGGCAGGATAAGAACGAGGAGGAGGGACGACATGGCTAAGAACATGACGGGACCGAAGACGACGAAGAAGGGCGCGCCTGCGAAGGCCGCTGTGAAGACGCAGCCGGTGAAGACGCCCGCTGCGACGGCGAAGGCTGCCGCTCCCGAGACGCCGGACGATCAGCATGCGATACTTGACGAACGGTTCGCGCAACTGATGATGAAGCTCTCGGTGAAGCCGTCGGCGGCGGTGGAGCGGGCGGCGCGGCGCGTGTCGCAGGCGACGAGGGAACGGAATGTCTGCATCGATGTCGAGCAGTCGCAGATCGCGGCGCTCGCGGCGTCGGGCGTTGTCGGCACACCGGATGCGCCGGAGATGCCGCTCGTGCTCGATGCGCACGGCCGGCTGTATCTGAACCGGTACTGGCAGTACGAACGGACGATCGCCCGCACGGTGCTCGAACGCATCGATGGCGCACAGGCGTCGGCACGGGACACCGTGCACCCGGCGGATCGTGCATCCCGGTTGCAGCAGCGGCTCGACGACTACTTTCCCCCGCGGGACGAGGCGAAGAATCGGGACCAGCGCGCGGCGGCTGCCTATGCGCTCGCGAACCGGATGTGCATCATTTCCGGCGGCCCCGGCACGGGCAAGACCACGACAGTCGCCGTGATCCTCGCACTCCTCGTGGAGTTCTCGGAACAAGACGGTCTTCACATCGCGCTCGCGGCGCCGACGGGCAAGGCCGCCGCACGCCTCCAGGAATCGATCGTCAGTCAGAAACAACGGCTTCCGATCCCCGCGGATGTGAAGGCGAAGATACCCGAGCAGGCGGGCACGATGCACCGCCTGCTTCGGACGAAGCGGGGCACGCCGTACTTCCGCCATGACGCCCGGAATCCGCTTGCGGCGGATGTGATCGTGCTCGACGAATGCTCGATGATCGACGCCGCGCTCATGGCCAAGTTCATGGACGCCGTCGGTCCCCACACGCGGCTCATCCTGCTGGGCGACAAGGACCAGCTCTCGTCCGTCGAGGCGGGGGCGGTCTTCAACGACCTGTGCGGGGCCGGACTCTCGTGCGTGCGTCAGCTCTCGTATTCGCACCGGTTCAGCGGCGCGAGCGGCATTGGCGCACTGAGCCGAGCCGTGAACGACGGAGACGCGGACGCGGTGATGGCCGTGTTCTCTCACGGGTACCCGGACATCGCCCTTGCGTCGTCTGCCGGACGCGATGCGTACGAAGCGGCGCTCGAGGCGAGGATCGTCGGGGGATACAGGGACTATTTCGGCAGCCGTACGGTGGAGGAGGCATTCGGGCGGCTGAAGGATTTCAGGATACTCTGCGCGCTCCGCGAGGGGGACTACGGGGTAAACGGGGTGAACCGGCTCGCCGACGCGGTGTTGAAAAAAGCGGGACTCGTCGCCAATCGTGCGGACCAGTTCTACAAGGGATGTCCGGTGATGATCACCGAGAACGACTACGGGCTGTCTCTCTTCAACGGCGATACGGGGATCGTCTGGCCGGATGAGACGCAGGACGGGGCGCTAGCCGTGTACTTCGAGGGAAGTGAGACGGGACTCCGGAAATTCAATCCGTCCTCTCTGCCGGCTCACGAGGTCGTCTACGCGATGACCGTCCACAAGAGCCAGGGATCGCAGTTCACAAGCGTGCTCACGATCCTTCCGCGGGATGCATCGCCGGTGGTGACGCGTGAGTTGTTCTATACGGCGGTGACGCGGGCGGAACTCGAGGCGCATGTCTGGGCGCCGGAGGCAGTGGTGCGCCTGGCCGCGGAGAGCCGCACAGTGCGGCATTCGGGATTGGCCGATGCGTTAATTGCCGGCACGACCATGTAGGGCGATATGATATTTCGCCCCGGCCGGCTGGGCGAAACGCCGTTTCGCCCTACAATGCTGCCATAAAAACATGTTTAAAACAAAAAATCCCGCTGTTAAGCGGGATTTTTTGTTTTCAGCAAAATTCGATAAGGTTATCGAACGACGGTGACATTGGCTGCCTGAAGACCCTTGGGGCCTTTTTCGACGTCGAATTCGACCGAATCGCCTTCATTCAGGCTCTTGTAGCCATCGGACTTAATGGCATTGAAGTGCACGAACACATCTTCGCCACCCGAGCTGCGTGAAATGAAACCGAAACCTTTTGCTGCGTTGAACCATTTGACTGTTCCTTTTTCCATGGAACACATCCTTTCATAGATATTGTAATGCCCAACTTACCGTTGAGCGGGGTGTACGCCGAAGATACTGTCTCTTAAAACACTTATCGGGAGATTAATCCAACAAGCTTGTTCTGGTTGATGGCGTTTCGACCTATAAAAAGATTTTACGGTTCATCAGCAGCATTCTAAAAGCCGTACTTGTTTTTGCAACGAATGTAACAAACAAGCTCCCCCGGAGGAGAAAAAGACGGTGTACTGTTTTTTGGTATAGGTAAATTACAAACATAATTCATAAAAAGCAAATTATTTTTAAATTTATTTTCGATCCACGGTTCCTCCATCTCCGGAGTGTGACGGGGCGCACAACGGGGGAAGTTCCCGTGTGTATGTGCAGACTCGGGTGTCGAACGTCCGCGGGAAAAATATAGGCTTGCTTTTCTTTCATTGAACTCCTATTTTATAATGCAGTATTAATAGTATAGTGAGATTTTCCCACGCGAAAGAGGCGCAATGAATTTTAAAGCTTTCCTATGTATCGGCTGTTTTCTGCTCGCCGGATGTTCCAATAACGATTCACTGAAACCCATTGCCAACGGTTCGGAGCCTTTGCGCGGCGATACCGCCGCCCCGGCACTGGTGAAATCCGTCGTGCCCGAAGCCGCCCGCACGGCCGTGCACTCGAGCGCGGTTGCGCCGCGCGTTCAGGACACGCTCATTACCGTCGTCGATTCCACCGAGGACAACGATGAAAAAGCGGCAGGCCGGATCCTCGAGGTCGCCCGTCAATTCTACCGGAACGCGCTGCGCGCGCAGAAGCTCGGCGACTCGCTCCTGGCACAGAACAATTTCGAAGAGGCGATCAATAATTTAAACGAGGCGAGCTACTTCCCGGGCATCGACGCGAACAGCGACTTCAACGAGCTCTCGAAGAGCGTCATCGAAGATTATGAAAAATACATCGCCACCGTCGACTCGCTCCCTCCCCAGAGTTCGATCGACGCCCTTCACGAAAAGATGTACGAGGTCGTCGAGAAGATCGACATCTCCAATATAGAGATCCCCCCCAATTTCCTTCCCGAGACGACAGTTCCCCTTGTGATGAACGAATATGTGAAGCGGAGCATCGCCTTCTTCGCCACGCGCGGACGCAAGCATCTCGAGAACTGGATCCGCCGCTCGGGCCGGTATTTCCCGATGATGTTCAAGATCTTTCAGGAAGAGGGCGTCCCTGCCGAAATGGTCTACCTGTCGATGCCTGAAAGCGGATTGAATCCCACGGTGCGCTCGTGGGCGAAGGCCGTCGGACTCTGGCAGTTCATGCGCGGCACTGGCTCGATGTACGGACTGAAGGGAAATTTCTGGTACGACGAGCGGCGCGATCCCGAGAAGGCGACGCGCGCCGCCGCGCGCCACCTGAAGGACCTCTACGCGCAGTACAACGACTGGTACCTCGTGCTCGTCGGCTACAACGCCGGGGGCGGACGCGTGAACCGCGGCATCCGCAAGAGCGGCACGTACGATTTCTGGTCGATGCGCCAGCATCTCCCGCGCGAGACGCGCAATTACGTTCCCCAGTACATTGCCGTAACGCTCATGGCGATGAAGCCGGAACCGTTCGGGCTCACGGTGGAGAAAGACGACACGCTCCGGTACGACGTCGTGAGCGTGGACGACTGCATCGACCTCTCGGTGCTCGCCGACTGCGCCGGAACCGATCTGCAGACAATTCGTGAATTGAATCCCGAGCTGCTCCAATGGTGTACGCCGCCGAATTACAAGGGCTACCGCCTGAAGATTCCCGTCGGCGCATCGTCTGTGTTCCAGGAAAAATATGCCGAGCTTCCGGACGAGAAGAAACAAGACTGGATCACGCACACCGTGCGAAGAGGCGAAACGCCGAGCTCGCTTGCCAAGAAGTACGGCCTCTTGACCTCGGTGCTCCTTGAGGTGAACCGCCTGCCGCGCTCGAAGAAATTGAAGGTCAATTCGACGCTCCTCATACCGGTCCGGGGAAAGACGATTCTCGCGAAGATGGACCAACAGGCCGAAGCCGCCCGGTCGGGCATCGCCTCCGCGCGGACCGACGCCGACGCAGCTGTCGATGCCGAGACGGGCATTGCTCCCGCGGGCAAGGCGAAGCTTGTCTACAAGACGAAGAAGGGCGAGAAGCTCACCGTGATCGCCAAGCGGTTTGCCGTCCGCGTCACCGACATCCGCATCTGGAACGATATCGCATACGGCAAGACCGTGCGCACCGGCTCGAAGATCACGCTCTTCGTGCCGCACTCGAAGGTGAAGACATATCGTTCGATCGCCGGCGTCACAGTCGACCAGCCGGAGAAACAGGTCGCCGCGCGAGGGGAGACCCCGGAGCCGACACCGGCGTCCGCTTCCGCCGTGCATAAGGTACGCTCCGGCGAGACGCTCGAGAAGATTGCGCGGGCGAACAGCGTGTCGATCGACGACCTGAAGGAATGGAACAACCTGACGAAGAGCATGATCAAAATAGGCCAGAAGCTGCGCGTTCAGGCGCCTGACAAGACGACGGCGTCGGCCGGCCGCTCCGATGCGGGCGAGAAGGCAGCCCCCCACACGGCGGTGAAGGAAAAGACCGTCGCTCAGAAGACAGAGGCGGCTCCGGCCCGCGGCAAGACGAAACCGCCGACTGTTCATGCGACGCATGTCGTGAAGAAGGGCGAGGTGCTCGAAGTGATCGCCCGGGCGAACGGCGTGACCGTGGACGATCTCAAGACATGGAACGGCCTGCGCACCTCGCGGATCAAGGCCGGAGACGAACTCGTCATCTCGGGCAAGGGTGCGGCGGCAGCCGGCGAGAGGGACGACGAGCCGGCCGCGAAGAAGGCGGCGAAGAAGTCCGCTCCCGCGAAACAAAGCTACGTTACCTATTCGGTGAAAGCCGGCGACACGCTCGAACGCATCTCCAAGAAATTCGACGTCGCGGTGGCCGAGATCAAGAAATGGAACGATCTGTCGTCGAACAAGATCAAACCGGGCGACAAGATCAAAATACAACAGGATGTGAACTAGGCATCCCTGCACACTGTCGGAGAGCATAAAGACTAAAAAGTGCACGCCGCGCTTTTTAGTCTTTTTTGTCCGCGGCGCTTTTATTACATACATGCGGCCCCCGCCCGGGGCGGATGCCGCTGTGAGACTCACATTACCATGGCATTCAGAACAGTGAAACTCTTCGGTCATACGCGCGTACGCCTCCATGCTCCGCTCCTTCACGGACTCATTCTTTTCTCACTCATGGCATGCACCGCCATGCAACTGCGGGCGCAGACCCTTCCCTCGCGTCTCGGCAAGACCGCGGAAGACGACGGCACGAAATACACGAGTGCGGGGAACATCGGTCTCACGGTGACGAACTACGGCACACTCGGCAACGGATTCACCTCCTGGCCGACGCAGCCGTCGTGCGAATACCCGAAAGGCTCGAAGATCGAGCATCTGTTTCTCGGCGGCCTCTGGATCGGCGGCATCCCGCGGCGCGAGGGCATCGTGCATGTGTCCACTGCGGCGGTCGACATCGGGTCGGTGAAGCGGCTCGCCGAAGGCTTCGAAATGACGAACGATCTCGGCTCCGGCATCATCACGCGCTCCTCGCTTCCGGGCGACAAATTCTTCGACACCTCGGCGGTGAGCCACCAGGACTTCGTGATGGAATTCACCGACCGCAATACGCGCATCCCCGAAACGGGCGATTCGATACCAAACCACGTGCCCCTCGGCGTGAAGGTGAAGCTCGAGAGCTATGCGTGGAACTTCCCGTTCGCCGATTTCTTCGTGATCCTCAATTACACGATCACGAATACGAGCACGGACATCATCGACGGGCTCTACGCGGGACTCTGGAACAATGCCGTCGTGCGTAACACGAACCTCTCGGGCCGTCCCGGAGGGCGGGATTTCTACAATCACTCAGGCAAGGGATTCATCGACAGCCTCCGGCTCGGCTACACGTTCGATTTCGACGGCGTGCCGTACGGCGCCCCCGCCGGCAGCTACTTCGGCGTGAAGCTCCTCGGGGCCACGCCGTTCCCGCTGAAGCGCGATTCGCTCGGCGCGTTCGTCACGGCCGCGCTCGATTCTCTCGGCGACCTCCGCAAGGACACGTATTATAACGGATGGAAATTCAACAACCGCTCCTCGGGCTCGCAGGCGTATTTCTATCCCGAGCAGGACGACAATCCGGCGGAGCCGTTCCGCGGCAAGTACCAGCGCCTCTCACGCATGATGCCGAAGCCGAACATCGAGGCCCTCGGCCGCTCGGTGAACCTCGTCACGTCCGACGGCTCGACGCAGGGCGAGGCCCCGGCAAGTATGACGGACCTCTTGTCGTCCGGCCCGTTCCAGTCCCTTGCGCCCGGCGAGAGCATCAACATCGTGTTCGCCGTGATCGCCGCGAAAAAATTCGGCAACGACATACCGAGCAACGATTACAAGAATGCCGCCCTGCGCCGGACGCTCTACACGAACGCGGGATGGGCGCAGCAGGCATACGACGGCGAAGACATCAATGGCAACAACCGCCTCGACCAGGGCGAGGACATCAACGGCGACGGACGCCTGAGCCGCTTCACGCTGCCGCAGCCGCCGCGCCAGCCGCGCGTGCGCGCCGTCGTCGAGAACCAGCGCGCCACCATCTACTGGGACCGCACGCAGGCAGAGCAGAGCTTCGACCCGATCAGCCGCAAATACGATTTCGAAGGCTACCGCATCTACCGCTCGGCCGCGGGCGCGGATGTTTCGAATCCCGAGAACTTCCTCACCTCCATGCAGCTCGTCGGCGAGTTCGACCGCAAGGATAACAATTTCGGCTACAATACCGGATTCGGAAAGATCAAACTCGACACGCCGAAGAAATTCGACGGGGACACCACCGACTACTGGTACCAGTTCCCCCCGAAGGACGACCCGATCACGAGCCTCAACGGCTGGCAGTACCTCTACGGCGTTTCGGCGTTCGACGCCGGCGACTCGGCGAACGCGCTGGCGAGCCTCGAAAGTGCGAAGGTCCTCGTGCGCGTCGTGCCCGGCACACCGGCCACTTCGGCCGCGAGCGACGAGATCGGCGTCTACCCGAACCCCTATTACGCCAACGCGGCATGGGACAAGCCGGGCGAGCGGTCGCGCAAGATCTACTTCACGAACCTGCCCGCGCGCTCCGAGATCACGATCTTCACGATGAGCGGCGATATCGTGGCCGAACTGAAGCACGACGGCGCCACGTACGACGGGGCGGGCATCAAGTGGTTCGACGATTTCGCCGGACTCGCGGCGAAACCGCAGTTTGCGGGCGGCGAACACGCATGGGACCTGATCTCGAAGTACGACCAGGCCATCGCAACGGGATTGTATCTCTTTACCGTGAAGGATCTCGCCACGGGCGCCATTAAGCGCGGGAAGTTTGTGATCGTAAAATAAGCATGTGATGAACGATGACGTATTGTACAACCTTATAAGGAGGATCCACAATGAAAAAAATCTTACTTGTTGCGTTGATAGTGTTCGCCGCGGCCTCGTCCGCCATGGCGCAGACCTTTGCGCCGAAGACAATCATACAGATACAACAGGTGCCGATCGATTCGCTGCTGCTGGCGGATAACCTCGGTATCGGGGCCGGTTCGCGGTGGCTGCTCCAGGCGTCTCCCGTCACGAACAAGAAGGGCGTCTATTACAAGGACTCCACTGTCATCATCACCGCCCTCGTCACGGTGCCGCCCAATTACATCACATACACCGCTGTCGGCAAGACGATGTGCCTCGTTGATACGGGCGCCAACGGCTTCAAACCGTGGAGCGGCATCTTCGTACGCTACGGCGGCTTTGCGGGCTCCTTCGATGCGAACGGTTACAACAGCATCCAGCGTGGTGACATCATCCGCATCCGCGGCAAGATCAGCGAATTTCCGTTGACGAGCATGAACAGCTTCACGCAGTTCGAACCCGACACGACGTACCAGATCTCCATCCTGTCGTCGAACAATCCCATTCCGCCCCCGGTGATGATGCAGATCTCGGACTTCAACATCGGACCGAATCCGAACGGCAGGACGAACATGGTGAACGGCGAGCAATATGAATCGAAGGAAGTCGTGTTTACGGGCCTCACGGTCGTCGGCAATGTGAACACCTCCCGCGGAACATTCATGGTCGCCGACGACGCGGGCAACCAGTTCTCGATGTATGACTGGTCGCATTATTTCACGATCGGCCATGGCACGATCACGATGCCTGGCGATACGAGCTATCATGTGCCGCCGATCGGTGCGCGGATCGACACGCTCCGGGGCTATATCGCGACCTCATCCGGTTCCGAGGCGACGCGCGGATACCGTATCTGCCCGATCTTCCCCGGGGACATGGTGCTCGGCAAGATCGCACCCGCGGTACGTTCGCATCGCCGGTACCCCGTGCTCGTGACGCCCGACAGCATACCGCAGATCAGCGCCCGCATCTACCGCCAGACGACTTCCGTAGTCTCGGGCGCGGCGCTCAACACGATCAAATTATTCTACAGCGTCAACAACGGCGCATGGCAGGAAGTCGCGATGACGGCGCCCCAGGCGGCGAAGGATTCGCTTTATTACGCGACGATCCCGAAGCAGGCGGCAGGAACGATGGTAAAGTACTTCCTCCGCGTCGACGATGCGGACGCACAGAAGACGATCCTTGCAAACAGCGGATCGCTCACGCAATACGATTCGTCGCAGGGCTTCTTCTTCTATTCGGTGATCGATCGTGTGCAGAAACCCGTCCTGTCGATCAGGGACGTCCAGTACACGCCGTTCGTGAACGGCCGTTCGGCATTGCAGGGCACCGTCGACTCTGTCGGCGGCATCATCACAGCAGATACCTCGAGCCTCAGGCTTGCACCGCTCTCCACGATCGGCACCAGCGTCTATTATATGCAGTCGACGAACGCCCCCTGGAGCGGCATCTGGGTCACGGGGCCTGATTCCGTGATGACAAAGGTCGCCATCGGAGACAGCGTCGTCGTCACTGGCTATATTAATGAAAACTTCGACGTGACACGCATCGAGAACGTGACGAAAGTGCGCGTCGTTGCAAAGGGCAAGACTGTTCCCGCACCCGTCACGCTCACGACGGACGTGTTCGGTCAGGGTACAACGACAGGAGAGCAGTATGAAGGCATGCTTGTGAGCTTAAACAATGTCGTTGTAACGGATGTCGCGCCCGTGTTCACCGAATTGACGGAGTTCGAGGTCTCGAACGGCACGAAGGCGATCATTGTCCGTCGCGACGGAAAGCATCTGTATTCAAACGTCGATGCGGATTCCGCCGTAGGGTCGAAGATCCTGGGTGTCGGCACGAAGATCGGCAAGCTGACGGGACTCGTGTATTACAGCGGACAGCGCTACAAGATCGTGCCCCGCACGGCGGCGGATTTCGTGAACGTCACAACGTCCGTGAATCGCATCGAGACCGATGTGATGCCGGCGGCGTTCGGCCTGTCGCAGAACTTCCCGAACCCGTTCAACCCCTCGACGTCGTTCCGTTTCACGGTGGCGAAGGCGCAGCAGGTCTCCATGAAGATCTACGATGTGCTCGGACGCGAAGTCGAAACGCTTGTGAATGATATGATGAATCCCGGCACGTACACCGTGCAGTGGAATGCGGCGCACATGTCGAGCGGCGTCTACTTCTACCGCCTGCAGTCCGGCAGCTTCGTCGAGACGAAAAAACTGATGTTAATGAAGTAACGGGGTGTGTGTAGGGGCGTATGCAATACGCCCCTACATTTTTTTGATGGATACACTATAACTCTTGTGCATGAAAAACTCCACGTTGTTGTTTATTATACTCGCCGGCGCGCTTGTGCTCTTCAGCTGTTCGAAAGACATGCCGAACGAGAACAAGCTCAATCAGCCTCCCGGCACGCGCCTGTACCTTGTTCCCGAAACAGATCTGCGCGAGACCGTGTCGCGCCAGCATCTCTATTATTATGCGGAGGATCCCGACGGACTCGTCTCCGGGTTCCTCCTCGCGGTGGTAAAGGGAAAATCGGCCGTCACCACGCCCGACACGATCGGCTACACATGGACGACGAAGACCGACACGATCATTGCTCTGCCGCTTTTGACGGCGCGCGACAGCTTCACCGTCGTCGTGCGCGCGGTGGACGGCAGGTTCTCCCCGGGCACGCTTCCCGTGGGCGCCATTGTCCGCCTTTCTCCCGCTCCGTACTGGGATGTGAACGCGAACGGCGTGCAGGACGGCGCCGATATCGCGCTGCCCTCGATGAACGGGGCAGTCGATCCGAAGGGTGCGGTACAGCTCTTTCCGATACGCAACACGCCTCCGAAGGTCTTCTTCGCTGTGAACGCCGTGGATTCCTCCGTCATACAGCAGCCCGACACGACCTATACCGTGGCGACATTTTCCTGGTACGGCGTCGACGACGACGGCGCCACGACGATCGCCTCGTATCGCATCGCGCTGAACGATACGTCCTCGGCGTCCCGATGGTTCGTCCTGAACGGAGCCGCAACGGGCGTGACGATCGTTGTGCCGCGTTCGGTGAGCGACCCTGCCGCGGGTGCGGTGGATGCCGACGTCTACACCGGCGTGTATCCGAATCTGCAGTACAAGGGGAAGGTGCCGGGTCTCCGGTTGAACAGCGACAACACGATCTACCTCGAAGCGCGCGATTTGGCGGGCGAGTACAGCCCCGTGGCAAAACTACCCGGTGCGGAAAAAAAATGGTTCGTGAAGAAGCCCCAGGGACGCATGCTGCTTGTGAGCGATTACAGCGTCTCCGACAAGCCTGAAATGATCTCCTACTATCGCACCGTGCTCGGCTCGCCGTCGATCGCACGCGGCACGCTCGGCTCGTTCGACGTGCTGGACAGGGCGAATTTTCCGACGACGCTCAATCCGGCCCTCGTGAAGACGCTGCAGCTCTATGATATGGTCCTGTGGGTGACGGACCGGTTCCCGAGCATCAAGCCGGCGCAGATCAGCCTCTATAATTATTCGCAGAGCGGCGGGAAAGTGATCCTGACGACGACATTCGCGACGGATCTGTCGTACAGCGACCTTCGCGCGCTGAACGATTTCGCCCCGCTGGACAGCATCACGACGGACGTCGTCAACACGGGCAACCGTCCGCCCACATACGCGGACAGCCGGCTGAACGCCCGCACGCAAATCCTGCCGATGATGTCCGGGTATCCCGCGCTTGCGGCGGACACCGTGAACGTGTTCGGCGACGCGATCAGCTCGCACACGGTGAACGTGAAGAAAATTTACAAACGCACGGACTCGCAGTACATCTACCGCCTCGATTCGTCGCGCACCGCCACACCGCGCTACAAGGGTTCGCCCGAGATCGCCTGCATCGACAACGCGAAACGGTTCGTTATGTTCGCCCTGCCGCTGCACATCGTGAACGGCGCGCCGAGGAACCTGCCGCTGTTCTTCAAGCAGGTTGTGGAAAATGAGTTCGGGATACGATGAAAAAAGGGCGAAACGCCGTTTCGCCCTACATAAAAACAATGGATAGTCGAAAATAATGAGCAGTTCAAAAAAAAGTGGACCACATGTGAGCGCGGGAATCGTCGGGCTCCTGCTGCGCGCGGCCGCGTGCATCGTTCTCTTCCAGTCTGCCGTGTCCGCGCAGGCAACCGGCAGCATCGTCGGCCGCATCACCGACGAGAAAACGAAGGAAGGGCTGCCGAGCGTGAACGTGAAGGTGAAGGGCACGTACTACGGGGCCGCATCGGACTTCGACGGCAACTTCAAGGTCGAGAAAATGAATCCCGGCACGTACAACATCGACGTGACGCTCCTCGGTTACAAGACGGTGCAGTACTCGGCCATCAAGGTGGAAGCCGGCAAGACACTGACGTTGAACGTGAAGATGGGAGAGTCGGTCCTTTCGCTCGGCACAGAGGTCGTCATCATCGGCGAGAAGCGCCTCTTCGACGTCGAGGAGACCTCGAGCAAGAAGGCGATCAAGAGCGAGGACCTGTCGGTCGCCGCGTTGCGCGACGTGAAGGATGTTGTCGGCCTCCAGACGGGCGTCGTGCAGAGCGACAACGAGATACACATCCGCGGCAGCCGCGGATACGAGAACGCCTATCTTGTGGACGGCGTCTCGGTGCAGGACGTGCTCGGCGGCACGGGCTTCGGCCTCCAGGTCGCCACGGACGCCATCCAGGAGGTGGAAGTGATTACCGGCGGATACAACGCCGAATACGGTCAGGCCACATCGGGCGTCATCAACATCACGACGAAGGAAGGCTCGGACCGGTACAACGGAAGCATCTCGTACAAGACGGATAAGTTCCTCGGCAAAACCTCGCGGGGCAACTGGAACACGGATATCGTCGAGGGAACGCTGAGCGGCCCCGTGCCCTTCGCGAAACTCGTCGTGCCCGGCTCGCTCAGCTTCTTCACGAACTTCTCCGGCAACATCACGGACGGCTTCACGCGCTGGTCCGAGACGACGGCGAACGGCAAGCCCGTCGGCTACGACGCGCACGCGCCGAACCAGCTCCACTCGTCGATCTTCGGCGGATCCGATTACGCTTTCCGCCTTGCGAATGCCTACTCGTGGTCCGGCAAGATGACATGGAAGCCGTCGGCGACGTTCAAGCTGACCTATTCGTACAACCAGTCCGTGTCCATCGACCAAAACAGCTCGTCGATCAAGACGACGCTCGAGCGCGAGGAACCCACGCCGGGCTATCAGTACGATTTCCAGAACATCCTGGACAGCGCGGGCACGTACACGCAGATCAACATGCAGCAGACGATCGCACTCACGCACACGATCAACCCGAGTTCGTTTTACGAGCTCCGCTTCAGCCGGTACACGGCGCACGTTCGCGGCGACGCCAACGGCAAGGACTACAACGGGTATTCGGAGCCGAACGACATCGTGACATTTCCGATCCAATACTACAACCGGGGCGGCGACACCGTCGGGGTCATCCCCGGCGACGGCTTCTACGACGTCGGCAGTCCCTTTACGTGGCGCGACCATTTTTACGACGACTATACGATCAAACTCGACTTCACGCATCACTTCAGCGAGCAGAACAAGTTCAAGGCGGGCATCGAGTCGAAGTTCCAGTCCATGCAAATGATCGATATCACGCAGCCGTGGATCAAGCCGCTCGGATTGAACAACGACATCTACAAGGTGAACCCGGCCACAGGCGCGCTCTACGCGCAAGACAACATCACGATCAAGGGCATGGTGCTGAACTTCGGCCTGCGGTTCGACTACTGGTTCCCCGGAAAATTCGTCGACGACGCCATCGACAACACGAACATCAAGCTTGCCTCCGAGGACATCCGCGACAAGTACAAGGAGCAGACATGGTCGCTCTTCGGCCACCGCTGGAAGGGGCGCGTGAGCCCGCGCCTCGGCATTTCGCATCCCGTGTCCGACAACCAGACGCTGTTCTTCTCGTACGGACATTTCTCGAAACTGCCGAAGCCGACGTACGTCTATTCGAAGCTCACCGAGAGCAGCGCCCGCTCGACAGTGCAGACGATCGGCAACCCGAACCTGAATCCGGAAACGACAGTGGCCTACGAGCTCGGCATCCGCAACCAGCTCACTGAAAACGACGTGCTCACCGTGACGGCGTATTACAAGGACATTTTCGATTACATCACGGCGCGGTCCGTGCGCGCCTCCGGCGGCCGCTACCTGGGCACGTACACGACGTATGTGAACTCCGACTATGCGCGCACGCGCGGCGTCGAGCTCGAATACACGAAGCGCATGGGCGCGCACCTCAACGCCACGCTCTCGGGATCGTATTCGATCGCAACGGGGAAAAGCTCCTCTGCCACCGAGGCGCTCTATAATCTCACGAGCGGCGGGCTTGAAACGTCCATCAAGGAAAATTTCGTGTCGTGGGACAGGCCCGTGCAGGGCTCCCTCAGCCTCAATCTGCGCGTGAAGAAGGGCGAGCCGCTGTTCGATTTCGCCCCCGGCGTGCTGGAGGATTATAACGTGTATGCCCGCGCGTTTTACCAGTCGGGTAAGCGCTACACGGCGCAGCTGTTTTCGGGCGTCACCTCGGATGGCCGCCCGGAATACAGGACGGACTACGATCGTCTCTACGAGGCGGTGGGCGACGACTGGTTCTACATCAACATGAATATTGAAAAATATTTCGACCTCGGGTTTGCCAAGCTCACGGTGAGCATGGAAATCCAGAACGTGCTGAACGCGAAGAATTCCCAGATCGTGAATCCCGTGACGGGTCGGGCGTACGAATACGGCGACGACACGCCGTTATCCTATAACGATCCGCGTTTCCCGCAGCTGCAGGGGACCGTGTCGCCGTTTCCGTATAATCCGGCCCGCTATCTGGCGCCGCGCACAGCCAAGCTCGGCGTGTCCTTTAGATTTTAATGGCAGGTTTTAACAGAAAATGAACTACATGACCACTCATACACACCATCATGCAATGCGGCGCGGCGGGACGTCCGGCGTTCGGGCGCTCTGCATTGTCGTACTGTCGCTCCTCTGCCTTCGCGGGGCAGAGGCCCAGCTCGTTCCCAACCTGGGCGGGCAACGCACCGGCATCTCCGCCTTCCAGTTCCTGAAGATCGGCGCCGATGCGCGCGGCACGGGCATGGGCGAATCGTTCGTGGCCGTCGCCAACGACGTGTCGGCCCTCTACTGGAATCCGGCCGGATTGACGAACGCGGTGCACGATCAGGCGATCTTCACGCACACCGAATGGCTCGTGGACCTGAAGCACGAGTTCGCCGGTGTGAGCTACCACCTCTCGCCGAGCGACGTCGTCGGCGTGGCGTTCACGTCGCTCCACACCGACCCGATGGAGATCACCACCGAAACGCAGCAGCGCGGAACGGGAAATTATTTCTCGTACAGCGACATCGCCGTCGGGGCCACGTACGCGCGGCAGATGACGGACCAGTTCAGCTTCGGCATCACGGCGCGGTA
>JAVBYH010000180.1 GCA_030824175.1 Bacteroidota bacterium
TCGCGGATGCTCATGAGCGCCGCCAGCGTCGCCTTCACGACGTTGTGGGGGTTGCTCGATCCCATTTGTTTCGTCAACACGTCCCTGACGCCCGCCGATTCGAGGATGGCGCGCACGCCGCCGCCGGCGATAAGGCCGGTTCCGGGGGATGCGGGCTTCAGCATCACCTTGCCCGCGCCGAACTTGCCGATTGCTTCGTGGGGAATGGTGCCGTTGACGATCGAGACCTTGATGACGTTCTTCTTGGCATCGTCGACGCCTTTCGAGATCGCATCGGCGACTTCGTTCGCCTTACCGAGACCGAGGCCCACATGTCCGTTGCCGTCGCCGACAACAACAATTGCGTTGAAGCTGAAACGGCGTCCGCCCTTCACAACTTTCGCTACGCGGTTGATGTGAACCAGTTTGTCTTTTAAATCAAGTTCGCTTGCTTTTATGCGTGCCACCGTGGAACCTCGTTTTGTAAAAGTTAATAATGTGTCAACATCCATCAGGCCGCCAGAGGAGTCTCCCGGTTCGACATGGTTTGCTGTCGGGAGAGGAGTCGAACCTCTACAGACGCCTCCAAAGGGCGTTGTCCTGCCATTAGACGACCCGACATCAGGGCGTCATCGGCTGAGGGATGACGCTTACAAGGGCATCAGAATTTCAATCCGCCTTCGCGCACGGAATCCGCGAACGCTTTCACGCGGCCGTGGTAGAGCAAGCCGTTCCTGTCGAAGACGACGGTGGAGATGTTCTTTTCAGCCGCCTTCTTTGCGAGCAATTTTCCGAGCATGACGCTTTTTTCGGTTTTCGTCTTGGCGCCGGCAACCGCTTCCTTGTCCGTCTTGCCGATCGAAGAGACCGCAACGAGCGTGACGCCGTTGACGTCGTCGATGATCTGGCCGTAGAACTCGGAGAGGCTGCGGTACACCGTGAGGCGCGGACGCTCCGGGGTGCCGAAGATCTTTTTGCGGATGTGGGCCTTGATTTTGGCCCGGCGCAGTGTCGTGTTTTTATTAATCATACGTAGTTACCAATTCCTTCGCGTGCGTCCGTGTTCACTCGAGTTCGATCGAGGAGCGGACCGCGCTCTCAACGATGAATGCTATTATTTACCGCCAGCCGCCGTTTTACCGGCTTTACGGCGAATGACTTCTCCTTCATACTTCACGCCTTTGCCCTTATAGGGTTCGGGCGGACGCAGGGAGCGGATTTTTGCGGAGACCAGGCCGACGAGCTGACGGTCGATGCCCGAGATGACCACCGTTGTCTGCGTCGGTGCTTCGACCTTGATGCCTTCGGGTGCGCGGAAGACGATCGGGTGCGAGAAGCCGAGCGCGAGCTGCAGCACTTTTTCCTTGATCTCGGCGCGGTACCCGACGCCGACGAGCTCGAGTTTGCGCGTGAACCCGTCCGTGACGCCCTTGACCATGTTGGCGATGAGGGCGCGGGTCAGCCCGTGGAGCGAGCGGTTCGCGGCGACGTCGTTATGGCGCGTGCAGAGGATCTCTTCTCCGACCACGGCGACCTCGATGTTCGGGTGCACGGCGGCTTTCAATTCGCCTTTCGGGCCGGTGACGGTGATGTAGCCGCCGCCGATATTTATTTTCACTCCCTTGGGAACCGGGATTGGCTTTTTTCCAATACGGGACACGAGTTGCTCCTTCAATCTTTAAGTTCGTTCTTCAGCGCGGCCGCACAAATGAGACAACCGGGTCGGCCCCGCGTGAAAAAGGTTCGTACACACTTACCACACGTAGCAGACGACTTCGCCGCCGACATTGTCCTTGCGGGCCTGCTTGTTTGTCATCAACCCTTTGGAGGTGGAGATGATCGCGATACCGAGTCCGTTCTGGACGCGCGGCAGGTCCTCCGCCGCCTTGTACTGGCGGATGCCGGGACGGCTGACGCGGCGCAGTCCGCTCAGGACGCTTCGGCCTTCGTTGTACTTCAGGCTGATGCGGATGATGTTCTGCTTGTTGTCCTCGACGATGGTGAAGCCGTCGAAGAATTTCTGTTCGGTAAGAATGCGCGTCAATTCTTTTTTGATGCTCGACGCAGGCACGTCCACCTTCTTGTGTTTGGCACGCGCAGCATTGCGCACGCGCGTCAAGTAGTCGGCGATGGGATCTGATTTAGACATCTACAAAGTTCTCCTGAAAAATTACATTCCATATGCTGGACACGTTACCAACTTGCCTTAATGACTCCGGGAATTTTTCCTTCGAGCGCCATTTCGCGGAAGGCGATACGGGACACGCCGTATTTCCGCAGGTATGCCCTGGACCGGCCGCTGACCTTGCAGCGGTTGTGCAGGCGCACCGGATTACTGTCGCGCGGCAGTTTCCTGAGCGCCTCGTAATCGCCTTTTTCTTTCAACTCTTTGCGGAGCGCCGCATATTTTGCGACCATCTTCTGACGCCGCTCTTCACGTGCAACTGAACTAGTTTTTGCCATTCCAGATTCCTTTTACCGATAAGGGCTTATTTGGTTTTAGAAACTTCTTCACGCTTGACGAAGGGCATGCCGAAATTCTTCAGCAGTTCCATCGCTTCAAGATCCGTCTTTGCCGTTGTCACGAATGTGACATCCATGCCGCTGACGCGTGTGACTTTGTCCGCATCGATCTCGCGGAAGATGACCTGTTCCTTGATGCCGAGCGTGTAGTTGCCGCGTCCGTCGAAGGAGCGGTCAGACACGCCGCGGAAGTCGCGGATCTGGGGCATAGCGAGCGTGACGAGGCGGTCGAGGAACTCATACATCATCTTGCCGCGCAGTGTGACGCGGGCGCCGATGGCGATGTTCTCGCGCAGCTTGAAATTCGATATGGCCTTCTTCGACTTTGTGATCGCGGCCTTCTGGCCGGTGATCTGCTCGAGTTCCTTGATTGCAACTTCGAGGAGTTTCGCGTCCTGCGTGGCTTCGCCGACGCCGACGTTCACGGCGATCTTTTCGAGCCTGGGGACCTGCATGACGCTCTTGTACTCGAAGCGTTTCATGAGGGCGGGAACGATCTCGGTCTTGTATTTTCCGGCAAGGCGCGCGGGCACGCCTGCGTCGCGAGAGGCTTTGCCCTTCGCTTCTTTGGGTTCGGCCTGTTTGCCTTTTCCGTCTGCCTTTTTCTGCTTCGGTTCTGCTTTCGGTTCTTTTGCCATTGTCGCTTTCTTTCACTCACCGTTACGTTCGTCGCGTAACGCCTTGGGGTTGTTAGAACATATCGCCGCTTGTGCGGGACACGCGCATGACTTTCTTTTTGCCTGTAGCGGCATCCTTCGTGCGGGCATACCCGACGCGTGTCGCTTTTCCTGTTTTGGCATCCTTCACCATCACATTGGACGCGTGGATGGAGGCTTCCTTCTGGACCACTCCGCCCTGCGGGTTGGTCTGGGAGGGACGCGTGTGGCGCTTGATCAGGTTGACGCCTTCGACGATCACACGGCTGGTGGCCGGGAACACCTTCAGCACTTTGCCTTCTTTGCCCTTGGAATTGCCGGCAACGACCACTACAAAATCATTTTTACGGACGTGCATAAGTTTGCTTTCGTTTGGTTATAACACTTCGGGTGCAAGTGAGACGATTTTCATGTACTGTTTCTCGCGCAGTTCGCGCGCCACGGGGCCGAAGATGCGCGTTCCGCGCGGCTCGCCCTGCGTGTTGAGCAGCACGACGGCGTTCTCGTCGAACCGGATGTAGGAACCGTCCTTGCGGCCGATCTCCTTTTTCGTGCGCACGACGACGGCCCGGGAGACTTCGCCCTTCTTGACGCCTGCGCCCGGGATGGCGGATTTCACGCTCACCACAACGAGGTCGCCCACGCCCGCATAACGGCGGTCATGGCCGCCAAGCACTCGGATGCACCGCACTTTTTTTGCGCCGGAATTATCGGCGACAACCAAATTAGTTTCTTCTTGAATCATGACAATCTCCAGGTCAATTTGCCAGCGTCGGCTTATTTCGCTTTAGTGACAATTTCCACTAAGCGCCAGCGTTTCAACTTCGAAAGCGGCCGTGTTTCCATAATTTTTACGGTATCGCCCACACCCGCGGCGTTCTCTTCGTCGTGCGCCATCAAACGGGTCGTGCGTTTGAAATATTTTTTATACAGGGGATGCGGCAGGCTGCGATCGATCGCAATGACGATGCTTTTATTCATCTTGGTGCTGATGACCTTGCCGATGCGTGTTTTGCGCCGCGTAGTTCGAGTTTCCATTGTCTCTTCGCTCTCCAACAAAAATTATGCTTTAGGTGCCGCAGTGGCTTTCAACGCGCGTTCGCGCTGAATTGTTTTTGCGCGCGCAATTTCCTTGCGCAGGTTGCCAAATTTCGCAACATCCGTGACTTGAGTGGTGGCTTTTTGAAATTTCAAGTTGGCCAACTCTTCCTGATTGTCGGCAACCTTCTTTTCCAACTCCGCATCAGTGAGCGCTCGTAATTCGTGAGGTTTGTTCATTCTCTTCACCGTTCGTGGTTAATGCGCGTCGTAATCGATGCGCGTGACAAATTTTGTTTTAATCGGAAGCTTATGCGCGGCAAGCGTCAACGCTTCCTGGGCGACGTCCTTCGTCACGCCGCCGATTTCAAACATAATGCGTCCCGGCTTCACAACCGACACCCAAAATTCCGGACTACCCTTGCCGCTGCCCATACGTGTTTCCGCGGGCTTCTTCGTGACCGACTTGTCGGGGAAGATGCGGATCCACACTTTGCCTTCGCGCTTCATCATACGTGTGAGGGCAACGCGTGCGGCTTCGATCTGTCGTGCGGTGATCCACGCCGGTTCCATTGCTTTCAGCCCGAAATCACCGAAAGCGACCTGGGCTCCGCGCGTGGCCTTGCCTGTCATTCTCCCGCGTTGTGATTTTCGAAATTTTACTCTCTTTGGCATTAACATGATGTCACAACTCCGATTTCGCTATAGTATCGATTCTCAATTATACTTTTTTGGTGGTGCGAGCAGCAGTTACATGTGTCCGAGCACTTCGCCCTTGCAGATCCAGACTTTCACGCCGATCTTGCCGTAGATTGTCTTCGCCTCGGCAAGCGCGTAGTCGATGTCGGCGCGGAGCGTGTGCAGCGGGATGCGTCCTTCTTTGTACTGCTCGCGGCGTGCCATTTCTGCGCCGCCGAGGCGGCCGGAGCACATCACGCGAACGCCTTCGGCGCCCATGCGCATGCTTGCGGTGATCGCCTGCTTCATGGCCCGGCGGAACGCGATGCGTCCCTCGAGCTGCGCGGCGATGTTTTCAGCCACAAGGAATGCATCCAATTCGGGTCGCTTGATTTCGCTGATCAGGATCTTCACTTCCTTGCTCGTGATCTTCTTCAGCTCTTCCTCGAGCTGCGAGATCTCCTTGCCGCTCTTTCCGATGACGATACCGGGACGGGAGGTATGAATTGTGATGCGCGCATTCTTCGGCGTCCGTTCGATTACGATCTTGGACACGCCTGCTTTTTTCAAGCGGTTCCGCAGATAGCTGCGGATCATCACGTCTTCATTTAATTTTGCCGCAAAACCCTTTTCATCGTACCAATTCGAATCCCAGGTTTTGATGACTCCCAGCCGAAATCCTACCGGATGTGTTTTTTGTCCCAAAGCGAACTCCTAATGCCTGTTGTTGTGTGCGATTCTAATGTTATTTTTCGTCGCGTTGCGCAACCACGATCGTGACGTGGTTTGACCGTTTGATCATTCTGTAGGCCCGACCCATCGGCGCGGGTAATATGCGCTTCATCGAGGGACCCTCGTTCACATAGCATTCTTTCACAAACATGTTGTCGACGTCCACACGGCCCTGATGGTCCTTGTTCTGAAGGTTCGAGATCGCCGAACGCAGCGTTTGTTCCGCCGTGCGCGATGCATGTTTGGGCTGGAAATGAAGCAGCGTGAGCGCCTCTCCAACTTTTTTCCCGCGGATCATATCGATCACAAGCCGCATCTTACGCGGTGATGTTAATTCGTACCGTTTTATTGCTCGTGCTTCCATGTCTTGACTCCAAAATTCAGAATTGTGTTATCACGCCGACTCAGACCTGACACCGGGGTGGCCTCGGAAGATGCGTGTCGGGGAGAACTCGCCTAACTTATGTCCGACCATCGCCTCCTGCACATACACCGGGATGAACTTGTTTCCGTTGTGCACGGCGAACGTGTGTCCGACGAAATCCGGAGTAATCGTAGAAGTCCGCGACCATGTCTTGATCACTTGTTTCTTGTTCGACTTGTTCAGGGCTTCCACCTTGTTCATCAACTTTTCGTCGATGAAAGGACCTTTTTTTAATGATCTGCTCATAGTCTGTTACTTCCGTCGTTTAACAATGTATTTGCTGGACTCTTTTTTGTGTTTGCGTGTCTTGAGGCCCTTGGCCTTCTGGCCCCACGGCGAGACCGGATGGCCGCCGCCCGAAGTCTTGCCTTCGCCGCCGCCCATCGGATGATCCACGGGGTTCATTGCGACGCCGCGGACGTGGGGACGAACGCCGAGCCAGATGGAACGGCCGGCCTTGCCGAGCGAGATCTTTTCGTGGTCGCCGTTGCCGAGCACACCGACAGTCGCGTAGCACGCCGAGCGCATGTTGCGCGTTTCACCCGAAGGGAGCTTCACGAGCACGAAGTCGCCTTCTTTCGCCTGCACCATGCAGAAGTTGCCGGCCGAGCGCGCGATCTGGCCGCCCTTGCCTTCCTTCATTTCAATGTTGTGCACCTGCGTGTTCACCGGGATGAACTTCAGCGGAAGGGCGTTGCCGATCTTCACTTCCACGTCCGGACCGGAGGCGACCTTCTCGCCGACCTTCAGGCCTTCGGGAGCAAGGATGTAGCGCTTCTCTCCGTCGGGGTACACGATGAGCGCGATGTAGCACGAGCGGTTCGGATCGTACTGGATCGAATCCACCGTGCCCTCGATGCCGCGCTTGTCGCGCTTGAAGTCGATGATGCGATACCGGCGCTTGTGTCCGCCGCCGCGATGGCGCGAAGTGACACGGCCAAGGCTGTTGCGGCCGCCCGACTTGCTGATGGGCGCAAGCAGCGACTTCTCCGGCGTCGACTTCGTGATTTCCTCGAATGTCGCAACCGAATAGTATCGGGTTGCAGGTGTATTCGGTTTTAATTTTCGTAATGCCATATCTATCTCAATGTGTTGTGTGAACCCGGGGGCTCAGATTAAACATTCGCCAGAAGGTCGATCGTCTGACCCTCTTTCAAGGTGACCAGTGCTTTCTTCCAGTCGGGACGCTTGCCGGGAATTCTTCCCTTCTTCGTCATCTGCGCCTTGCGCTTGCCCTTGTAGAGGATCGTGCGGCAGCTCGTCACGGTCACCGAGAATTTCTTCTCGACGGCTTTGGCGATCTCGATCTTGTTGGCATCGCGAGCGACTTCGAAAGCGTATTGACGGCTCTTGCCGAGCTCTGTCATCTTTTCTGTAAGCAGTGGTTGTATGAGAATTGCTGTCATTGTCGTTTCACTCACGTCGTAAAAGAAGTTCGGTTTGTATTAATTCGCAAATGTCTTCTGAATCACATCCACCGAGCTTTTTTGCAGCAGCAGAACGCCGCCGTTTAAGATTTCGTAGGTTGATGCTTTTGCCGCTTCGAGAATGCTGACGCGCGGAATGTTGCGGCCGCTCTTGAGCACATTTGCGTCGACTTTCGGCACGAGCACGAGGATCTTCTTCGAGTCGATCTTCAGCGCCTTGATGAGTGCGGTCATCGATTTGGTTTTCGGCGTATCGAACGTGAAATCCTCGACGACGACGATCTGGCCGTCCTTCGCCTTGTACGACAGGGCGGATTTTCTCGCGAGACGCTTCACTTTGATCGGAAGCTTCACATTGTAATCGTGCGGGTGCGGGCCGAAGATCGTGCCGCCGCCGACCTGCAGCGGGCTGCGTCCCGTGCCCTGACGGGCCCGGCCGGTCTTCTTCTGGCTGAACGGCTTCTTTCCGCCGCCCTTGACGTCGCCGCGTTCCTTCGTTTCATGCGTTCCCTGGCGCTGGTTGGCCATGTACGACCTCACCGCCATGTAGATTGCGTGATCGTTCGGGACGATCTCGAACACCGACGGGTCCAGTGTAACTGTCTCGCCGGTCTTTGTTCCATCTTTTTTTAATACATCAACAATCATGATCAAATCACTTTCTTCAAAACGTTCTGTGTCGTACTCACAGCAATTATTTTGTGATAGTAACGTACGTATTCTTCGCACCCGGGATCGATCCTTTGACGAGGATCAGATTCGACTCGGGGATCACCTGGATCACCTGCAAATTACGAACCGTGACATTTTCAAAGCCCATACGTCCGGCCATGCGCATACCCTTGAACACGCGCGACGGATAGGACGAACCGCCGATCGAGCCCGGATGGCGCTGACGATCGGACTGGCCGTGTGTAGCGAGGCCGACGCCGGCAAAATGATGGCGTTTCACGACACCCTGAAATCCCCGTCCCTTCGATTTTGCAGAAACGTCTACCAGATCGCCTTTTGCAAAGACGTCGACTTTCACTTCAGCACCGAGCTGCACGTCCTGAACGTTGATATTCTTAAATTCACGGATGAGACGGAGCGCCTTCACGCCGGCTTTCACGAAATGCCCTTCGAGCGGCTTGTTCACCAAGCGCTCCGGTTTTTCGTCGTAGCCGAGCTGAACCGCTTCATAGCCGTCTTTCGCCTTCGTCCGAATTTGAGTGACAAAGCAGGGACCCGCCTCGATGACGGTGCACGGCACAGCAATGCCGTTTTCGTCGAAGACGCTTGTCATCCCAATTTTTTTACCTAATAATCCACTCACAATAATACTCCTTGAGAACGGTCAATGGAAACAGACCAACAATCGATACACGCACGCGCTCTTACCTGTTGCGGCGCGGCCTACTTTTTCAGAGACTACACCTTGATTTCGACATCTACGCCCGCGGGCAGGTCCAGCTTCATCAGTGCGTCCACCGTCTTGGCGCCGGACGTCAGGATGTCGATCAGCCGCTTGTGCGAGCGCGTTTCGAACTGCTCACGCGACTTCTTGTCTACGTGCGGCGAACGAAGCACTGTGACAACCGAGCGCTGCGTCGGCAGCGGAATCGGTCCAGAGACGACAGCCCCGGTCGATTTCACTGTTTTAATTATTTTTTCTGCTGATTTGTCGATCAGGTTGTGATCGAACGATTTCAATTTGATGCGAATCTTTTGCCCAGCCAAAGTAGCGCTCCTCGTTCCGCTCCGTCCGGCGCCTCGTTCATTGAGGCGCCGGATGGAAGCATGACGATAATTAGTTGAACCTGATTATTCGATGATTTTTGTCACAACGCCCGAACCCACTGTGCGTCCGCCTTCACGGATAGCGAAGCGAAGGCTTTCTTCCATGGCGATCGAGGTGATCAGTTCGATGGACATGTTGTCCACGTTGTCGCCCGGCATGACCATTTCAACGCCGGCCGGCAGCTGCACCACGCCCGTCACGTCTGTCGTGCGGAAGTAGAACTGGGGACGATAGCCGTTGATGAACGGTGTGTGGCGACCGCCTTCTTCTTTCTTCAACACGTACACCTGGGCGGTAAACTTCTTGTGCGGTGTGATCGAACCCGGCTTGGCAACGACCATGCCGCGCTCGAGATCCGTCTTTTCCACGCCGCGGAGCAGGAGGCCTGCGTTGTCGCCGGCGCGGACCTGATCCAATTCCTTGCGGAACATTTCGGCTCCGGTGATGACCGTCTTTTTGTGCTGGCCGAGACCGATGACTTCAACTTCGTCGCCCACTTTTGCGGATCCTCGTTCGACACGGCCCGTACCGACTGTACCGCGGCCGGTGATCGAGAACACGTCTTCGATCGGCATGAGGAACGGCTTGTCTGCGGCGCGCTGCGGTTCCGGAATGTAGCTGTCGACAGCGTCCATGAGGTCCATGATCGGCTTCAGGCGTTCGTCGTCGATGGCGCAATTCTCGGAGCAGGCTTCGAGGGCCTTTGTCGCCGAGCCGCGGATGATGGGTATATCATCGCCGGGGAAGCCGTAGCTTGTGAGCAATTCGCGCAATTCCATTTCGACGAGGTCGAGCAATTCGGGATCGGAGATATCAACTTTGTTGAGGAACACGACGATGTACGGCACGCCGACCTGGCGGGCCAGGAGGATGTGTTCCTTCGTCTGGGGCATCGGACCGTCTGTGCCTGCGACGACGAGAATGGCGCCGTCCATCTGTGCGGCACCCGTGATCATGTTCTTCACATAATCGGCATGGCCAGGGCAGTCGACGTGCGCGTAATGACGCTTCACGGTCGAATATTCCACATGCGCTGTCGCGATCGTAATACCGCGTTCACGTTCTTCAGGTGCATTATCGATACTGTCGAATGTACGAACGGCCGAGAGGCCCTTCTTCGCCAGTGTCATAGTAATGGCTGCCGTTAATGAAGTCTTACCGTGATCAACGTGGCCAATCGTACCGACGTTTACGTGCGGCTTACTGCGGTCAAATTTTTCTTTTGCCATGATGAATTCTCCTTAAGGGTATTTAGAACATGAATGTTTGCAATTTTTTGGTTCTCAGAGGCTTAGCCGCCGCGCTGGGCTTCCTTGCCTTTCATCTTTTCCATGATCTGTTCGGACACGAATCTCGGCGTTTCATCGTAGTGCGAGAACTGCATCGTGTAGAGCGCACGTCCCTGCGTCATCGAACGCATTTGCGTGGCGTAACCGAACATTTCGGACAGCGGAACGGCTGCCTTCACCACCTGCGCGTCTTTGCGCGGTGTGATTCCTTCGATCTTGCCGCGGCGGGAGTTCAAGTCTCCCATGACGTCGCCGAGATACTCTTCGGGGGTCACCACTTCAACCGCCATGACCGGCTCGAGGATCACCGGATCAGCTTTTTTGGCACCAGCCTGGAACGCCATCGAACCGGCGATCTTGAACGCCATTTCCGAGGAGTCGACATCGTGGAACGAACCGTCGAACAGCCGGACCTTCAGGTCCTCGATCGGATACCCGGCGAGAATGCCGTTCTTCATCGCTTCCTTGATGCCTTCGCTCGTCGGCTTGATGAATTCCTTCGGCACCGTGCCGCCGACGATACCGTCGATGAATTCGTAGCCCTTGCCTTTTTCGTTCGGTTCGATCTCGATCCACACATGTCCGAACTGGCCCTTACCGCCCGACTGACGGACGAATTTGCCTTCGGCTGTGACCTTCTTGCGGATCGTTTCCTTGTAGGCGACCTGCGGCTTGCCCACATTTGCTTCGACCTTGAATTCGCGCTTCATACGGTCGACGAGGATTTCGAGGTGAAGCTCTCCCATGCCGCCGATAAGCGTCTGGCCGGTTTCAACATTGGTTGTCACGCGGAACGTCGGATCTTCTTCGGCGAGCTTCACGAGCGCTTCGCCCATCTTCTCCATGTCCGCCTTCGTCTTCGGCTCGATCGCCTGGTGGATCACAGGCTCGGGGAAGATCATCTTTTCGAGGATGATCGGATCGTCCTCGGAGCAGAGCGTGTCGCCCGTGCGCGTGTTCTTGAAACCGATTGCAGCAAGGATGTCGCCCGAGTATCCCTCGTCGACGTCTTCCCTGTGGTTTGCATGCATGCGAAGCACGCGGCCGATGCGTTCGCGTTTTTCGGAGACCGAATTGTAGATGTAGCTGCCGGCCTTCACCGTTCCCGAGTAGACGCGGAAGAATGTGAGGCGTCCCACGAAGGGATCGGTCATGATCTTGAATGCGAGCGCCGTGAACTTTTCCGTGTCCGAAATCTTGCGGCTGATCGAATCGCGCATGTTCGGATGGTGTCCGACGATCTCGCTGTTCTGGATGTCGAGCGGCGACGGAAGATAGTCGACGACGGCATCGAGGAGCATCTGGACGCCCTTGTTCTTGAAGGACGACCCGCACATGACGGGGATAATGCTCGTCTTCAAGCATGCCCTGCGGAGCACGGCCTGGAGCTCGGGGACGAGGATTTCCTTGCCTTCAAGGTATTTTTCGAGGAGCGTATCGTCCTCGTCCGACACCGCCTCGAGCATCTTGATGCGGTATTCGTTCGCAACGGCCTGGAGGTCGTGCGGAATTTCAATGTCTTCCCATTCGAGGCCCTTCGTCGAATCGTCGAAGATGCGGGCCTTCATGGTTGTCAGATCGATGATGCCGCGGAACAGGTCGCCCTGTCCGACGGGGAGCTGGATCGGGACGGCATTCGCGCCGAGGCGGTCGTGCATCATGTTCACGGCGCCGAGGAAATCCGCGCCGGTCCGGTCCATCTTGTTCACGAACGCAATTCTCGGCACGCCGTACTTGTCGGCCTGGCGCCAGACTGTTTCGGACTGCGGTTCAACGCCGCCGACCGAGCAGAAGAGCGCAACGGCGCCGTCGAGCACGCGCAGGGAACGTTCGACTTCGATCGTGAAGTCGACGTGGCCCGGGGTGTCGATGATGTTGATGCGATGGTCGCGCCAGAAGCATGTGGTGGCAGCGGAGGTGATCGTGATACCGCGTTCCTTCTCCTGCTCCATCCAGTCCATTGTCGCTCCGCCGTCATGAACTTCGCCCATGCGGTGGAGAACGCCGGTGTAATACAGGATACGCTCGGTTGTCGTGGTTTTACCCGCGTCAATGTGAGCCATGATCCCGATGTTGCGTGTCTTTAATAATGAAAATTTGCGAGGCATAAATATCCCAACGTCCAAACAGCACAATGCGCCGCCTGAAACAACTGAATAGCAATCGTAGTAGAATAAAAAAATGAATACCTAAATACCCGCCGCGAGGCGAATAATCAAATTACCACTTGAAGTGTGCAAAGGCTTTGTTCGCTTCGGCCATACGGTGTGTATCTTCTTTCTTCTTCACCGCACTGCCTTCGCCGTTGGCTGCCGCCAATAATTCGGCCGCGAGCTTCAGCGACATCGACTTATCAGAGCGTTCACGGGCGTAGTTTAAGATCCAGCGGATAGCAAGAGCGGTTCGCCGTTCGGGACGAACTTCAGTAGGCACTTGATAGGTAGCTCCTCCAACTCTGCGAGCTTTCACCTCAATAACGGGGGATGCATTGCTCATTGCCTTCTTGAATACGTCAATAGGAGGCAGATTTTTGTTGCGTTCGCCGACGATCTCGAGTGCATCATAGAAGATGCCCTGAGCGGTGTGTTTCTTGCCGCTCTCCATGAGATTGTTGATGAAACGCGACACAAGCACTTCGCCGAATTTCGGATCAGGAGGATTAAAACGTTTGGTACTTGCTTTCTTTCTCATCGGTTTTCAGATAGTTGTTACTTTGGTCGTTTAGCGCCGTACTTAGAGCGGCCTTGTTTGCGTTCGCTTACGCCTGCTGTATCCAGAGTGCCGCGAATAATGTGATAACGGACACCCGGAAGATCCTTCACCCTGCCGCCGCGGATCATGACGATCGAGTGTTCCTGCAAATTATGGCCTTCACCCGGGATATAGGCTGTTACTTCAAGGCCATTGGTTAAGCGTACGCGCGCCACCTTGCGTAAAGCCGAGTTCGGCTTTTTCGGTGTTGTCGTATAGACTCTCGTGCACACGCCGCGTTTCTGCGGGTTTGCTTCGAGGGCCGGCGCCTTGCTTTTTACGGTCAGGCGTTCGCGACCTAATCGGACTAATTGATTAATCGTTGGCAAAAATCTTACTCCCAGCTTAGTATGGATGTAAAAATCAGCCTGATAATATATAAAAAATATTGACACGTGTCAAGACTTTTTAGCTATTTGTACTGATTATTTTTGGGACAGTGCGCAAACCGTGCCGAAAACCGCGATTCCCGATATTACCCGGGAGCCGCGGCCCCGGCTCGCTTACGCCGTCGCCTTTGTTTTCTTCCGTGTTTTCTTGATGACGAGCGTTTCCACTTCCTTCACGTCGCCCTGGTCCGCGATTGCCGCCGCGGGCCGCTCCGAGATTCTCACCGGCTTGTTGGAGGAGACGATGACCTCGCGGAACTTCTTCAGACCCGTTCCGGCGGGGATCAGGTGGCCCATGATGACGTTTTCCTTCAGTCCGAGCAGATGATCCTGCTTGCCCTGGATGGCGGCGTCTGTGAGCACCTTGGTGGTCTCCTGGAACGATGCCGCGGAGATGAAGCTCTCCGTGGACAGCGATGCGCTTGTGATGCCCAGCAGCACGGGTTCGGACATGGCCGGCTCCGCGTCGTGGGCCTCGATGATCTTCTTGTTCTTCTTCTTGAACTCGATGTTCAGTTCCTTTACGCGCTTCTTGTCGACGAGCGTGTTGTTCTTGAGCTTCGAATCGCCCTTGTCGACGACGAAGACGAGGCCGTCCATTTTCGCGTTCTCCTCTTCGAAGCGCACCTTCTCGACGTAATCGTCCTCGAGGAAGTGCGTGTCGCCGGCGTCGGTGACGCGCACCTTCTGCATCATCTGGCGGACGATGATTTCGATGTGCTTGTCATTGATCTTCACGCCCTGCATGCGATAGACTTCCTGGATTTCGTTCACCAGGTATTCCTGCACCGTGCTAGTGCCCTTGATGCGCAGGATGTCGTGCGGGTCGATGGCGCCGTCCGAGAGGCGTTCGCCCGAGCGGATCGAGTCGTTGTCCTGGACGAGCAAATGCTTGCCCACCGGGATGAGATACGTCGTGCGGCTCGAGTCGTCTGAATTCGGCGGGTAGACGTAGACCGCGCGCGATCCGCGTTTCTGGTCGCCGATTTTCACCGTGCCGTCGACTTCCGAGACGATGGCCGGATCCGCAGGAGAGCGTGCCTCGAACAGTTCGGTGACGCGCGGCAGACCGCCCGTGATGTCGCGGGTCTTGCCGATGTCGCGCGGAATCTTCACGAGCACCGTGCCGGCGTCGATCTCCTGGCCGTCGTCGATCATGATATGGGCGCGTGTCGGGATGATATAGCTCGCCAGTTTCTGGCCTTCCTTGTTCACGACCCAGATCGCGGAGCTCAATGTCTTGTCGCGCGAGTCGATGACGACCTTCTGGATGTGGCCGGTCTGTTCATCGGGTTCCTCGCGGAACGTGACGTTTTCGATAAGGTCTTCATACTTGATGATGCCCGACATTTCGGAAATGATCGTGGCGTTGTACGGATCCCATTCGTAGATAAGCTGGCCTTTTTTCACGTGGCCGCCGTCCGCGACCTGGAGGATCGCGCCGTAGGGAACGTCGTATTTTGTGAGCACGCGGTTGTCCGCGTCGACAACGAGCACGAGGCCGTTGCGGCCGAGGGCGATGATCTTCTTGCCCTCCTCGCTCGACACGGTGATGAACTTGATGCCGTCGTACTGGAGCGTGCCGTCGAACTTGGAGGAGATCTGCGACTGTGCCGCGATCATGCTGGCCGTGCCGCCCGTATGGAACGTGCGGAGCGTCAGCTGCGTGCCAGGTTCACCGATGGACTGCGCGGCGACGATGCCGACAGTCTCGCCCACTTCCACTATCTTGCTCGTTGTCAGGTTGCGGCCGTAGCACTTGCCGCAGACGCCGCGTTTCGCCTCGCATGTGAGCACCGAGCGGATCTCCACCTCTTCGAGGGAGGAATCGGAGATCGCCTGCGCGACATCCTCGTCGATGATTTCGCCGCCCTTGACGTACAGCCTGCCCGACTCGGGATCCGTCACGTCGTGCACGGCAACGCGTCCGACGATGCGTTCCGCAAGCGGTTCCTTGATGTCTTCTCCCTCTTTCAGGGGGCCTGTGAGCACGCCGCGGAGGGCGCCACAGTCCACCGAGGTGATAATGGCATCCTGGGCCACATCGACAAGTCTGCGCGTCAGGTAGCCCGCGTCAGCCGTCTTGAGGGCCGTATCCGCCAAGCCCTTACGGGCGCCGTGCGTCGAGATGAAATATTCGAGGATCGAGAGGCCCTCGCGGAAGTTCGAGATGATCGGGTTCTCGATGAGTTCGCCCGTGGCGCCCGTCATCGATTTCTGCGGCTTGGCCATGAGGCCGCGCATGCCCGCGAGCTGACGGACCTGTTCCTTCGAACCGCGCGCGCCGGAGTCGATCATCATATAGAGCGAGTTGAAGCCTTCCTTCGAGGTCTGGAGCGACTCGAAGAGCCGTTCCGCCACACGGTTCGTGGTGCGGGTCCAGAGATCGATCACCTGGTTGTAGCGTTCGCCGTTCGTGAGAACGCCGTTCTGGTACCGGTTCTCGATCGTGTCGACTTCCTTCTGCGCCTTCTTGATGAGCTCTTCTTTTTCCTTCGGGATCGTGACGTCGGCAACGCTCACCGACAGGCCGCCCTTCATGGCGTAGGTGAACCCGAGCGTCTTCATATCGTCGAGGAACCGCGCGGTGCGAAGGTTGCCGCACTTGCGGAACGCGATGGCGATGATCTGCACGAGGCGCTTCTTGGAGAGGAGTTCGTTGAGATAGCCGAGCTCCTCGGGGACGATCTTGTTGAAGATCACGCGTCCCGTCGTCGTCTCGATCATTTTTCCGCGCACGCGGACCTTGATCCGGGCGTGGAGAGCAAGCTTGTTTTCGTTGTGCGCAATGACGACTTCCTGTTCAGAGGAGAAGACCATGCCTTCGCCCTGGGCGGCCGTGCGCGATTTCGTCAGATAGTAGCAACCGAGCACCTGATCCTGTGTCGGCGTCACGATCGGCGCGCCGCTGGCAGGCGAGAGAATGTTGTGGCTCGAGAGCATGAGCACGCGCGCTTCAAGCTGCGCGTCGTACGACAGCGGCACGTGCACCGCCATCTGATCGCCGTCGAAGTCGGCATTGAACGCCGTACAGACCATCGGATGGATGCGAAGCGCCTTGCCTTCGACGAGCACGGGCTGGAAGGCCTGGATGCCGAGGCGGTGAAGCGTGGGGGCGCGGTTCAGCAGCACCGGATGTCCGTCGATGATGTGTTCGAGAATTTCCCAAATCTCCTGGCCCTTCTTGTCGACCATCTTCTTCGCGCTCTTCACGGTCTTGGCCACCCCGCGTTCGATGAGCTTGCGGATGATGAACGGCTTGAAGAGCTCGACGGCCATATCCTTCGGAAGGCCGCACTGGTGGAGTTGCAGTTCGGGACCGACAACAATCACCGAACGGCCCGAATAATCGACGCGCTTGCCGAGGAGGTTCTGGCGGAAGCGTCCCTGCTTGCCTTTCAGCATGTCGGAGAGCGATTTCAATGCGCGGTTGTTGTCGCTCCGCACGGCGTTGACTCTGCGCGAGTTGTCGAAGAGCGAGTCCACGGCTTCCTGGAGCATGCGCTTTTCGTTGCGCAGGATGACCTCGGGCGCCTTGATGTCGATGAGGCGCTTCAACCGGTTGTTGCGGATGATCACGCGGCGATAGAGATCGTTGAGATCCGATGTCGCGAAGCGTCCGCCTTCAAGGGGCACAAGCGGGCGGAGTTCCGGGGGGATCACGGG
>JAVBYH010000364.1 GCA_030824175.1 Bacteroidota bacterium
CTGCCGGAGCGTGAGTGATAACAATTTCATTGAGTCGGCCGATGCTCCTGCAAGAGATGCTGCGTGTTAATTGTTCAAGCGAACCGGCATCACAAGCATCAGGACCGTTTCGTTCTCGCGCTGCACATGGGGTTCGACGATCGCGGCGCGGGTGGCGGTGCTGAAACGGAACACGGCCTCGTCGACATCGATATGCGAGAGCACGTCCATCACATACGTCGAATTGAAACCGATGTCGAGATCTTCCGCCGCATAATCGCAGGTGATGACTTCCTTCGCTTCCGTGCCGAAATCGATGTCCTCGGCCGTGATCGTCAGTTCGTTCGCACGCACGGAGAACCGCACCTGGTGCGTGGCGGAGTTCGAATACAGGGACACGCGCCGCACCGAACGGAGCAGTTCGTCCTTGTTGACAACGAGACGCTTGTCGTTCTCGAGGGGAATGACGGATTCGTAGTTCGGGTAGTTTTCCTCGATCAGGCGCGAGGTGAGGGACGTGGAGCCGAATGTGAACAGGATATGCGAAGCATTGATGGAGATGGCATTGTTGCCTTCGGCAACGAGCTTTTCAACGAGCGTGAGCGCCTTTGCCGGCACGACGATGTCGCGCGTGAGTTCGGGCGATGTAAACGCCGTGCTCGTGATCTTCACAAGGCGGTGTCCGTCCGTCGAGACGGCGCGGAATTCACTCGGTTGTATTTGAAGCAGGACGCCCATCATGGCCGGACGGAGCTCGTCGGCGCTGACGGCAAACAACGCGCGGCTGATCATGTGCTGCAGGGCCGCCGCATCAACTTCGAGGTTCTTCTCGCCTTTGAACTGGGGAATCGTCGGGAATTCGTCGCTCGATTCGCCCGTGAGCGCGTATTCGCCGTTTTCCGTCTTCATCGTAATGCGGTTGTTCTCCGCGTCGGCCTGCAGCGTCACCGTCGTATCGGGCAGCGCGCGCACCGTGTCCGAAAGCCGCTTCGCCGGAATCGCTATCGTGCCGTCTTCCGTTCCCTTCACATCGATCGACACGGTCATCGAGACCTCGAGATCCGTCGCCGTGATCTTCAGCGTATTCTTGTTGATGTCGAAAAGCAGATTTTCCAAAATAGGCAGCGTTGAGCGTGTGGGCACAACGCCAATGATTTTTGCTAGGGCTTTTTGAAGATCACTGCTTTTTACAGAAAATTTCATGGCGGCTTCTCCGGTGGAAGTTGTACGGAAAAATGGTTCACTTAGATTGAAATATACACAAATCTACTGACTTATTCAACGACGACGCGCATCTGTGTACATACACGATCCTCATGATGCCTGAGCATCCGGGAGGCACCGTGATATCCACATTGTGCACGCGCTTAATATATATGTATTTTTTAAAAGAAGAACAGTAAAGAACAATAATAATACTGTGGATATGTGGACAACACGGCGTACAGTCAAAAACACTCAGAAGAAAATCGTTTTGCCGTGTTGGCCGCCTGTGGACAAGCATGCGGGTTATCCACGAATCATCCGTTGTGCGTTGGTTCTCCCGTTCACGGCAATACTTGTTCACATCGCAGACACGTCTTTCCACGCGTTATGCACATGCATTCCGGTGCGTGGTCACCGCGATGCTATTTCTATCTTCTTGCGGATCTGCTCTATCGCGGTCCTGAATTTCGTATCCGTCTTCATCTGATCCTCGACTGTCTGATATGCGTGGATCACCGTGCTGTGGTCGCGGCCGCCGAAGTGGAGCCCGATCGTCTTGAGTGAACAGTTTGTGAGTTCCTTCGCCACATACATCGCTATCTGTCGTGCATTCACGATCTCCTGCTTGCGCGTCTTTGCACGGAGCATATCCACGGGAATGTCGAAGTAGTCGGCGACCTGTTTCTGTATCTCCTCGACGCTCAGCGGCGAGCGGACGTCGTTCACGACGGTGCGCAGTACCTCACGGGCGAGATCGATGGACATCTCCTTGCCTTCGAGCGACGCCTTAAAGAGGATGCTTGTATAGCACCCCTCGAGTTCCCGCACGTTCGAGGTGACGTTCGCCGCAATGTAATCGATCACGTCGTCCGGGATGTTCGTGTCTTCGTCTTCGCATTTCTTCCGCAGGATCGCCGTGCGTGTTTCAAGGTCGGGCGGCTGAATGTCGGCGGTGAGTCCCCATTGGAAACGCGACAACAGCCGGTCGTCGAGGCCCTGGAGTTCCTTTGCCGGCCTGTCCGACGACAGGATGATCTGCTTGCCCTGCTGATGGAGCGTGTTGAACGTATGGAAGAAGCTGTCCTGCGTCTTTTCCTTCCCCGAAAAGAACTGGATGTCGTCGACGATCAGGATGTCCATGTTGCGGTAAAAATTATGGAAGTCGTTCGTCTTGTCGAACTTGATGGAGTCGATGAATTCGATCGTGAACTTCTCGCTCGAGACGTAGATGACGCGCTTCGCCTTGTTGTTCGTGAGCGCATAATTGCCGATGGCCTGAATGAGATGCGTCTTGCCAAGACCGGTCCCCCCGTAGAGCACAAGGGGATTGAATGATGTTCCGCCGGGATTGTTCGCAACGGCGAGTGCTGCCGCACGGGCGAGCTGGTTGCTCTCGCCCTTGATGTAATTTTCGAATGTGAACCGCGGATTCAAGAACGTCTGCTGGTACGGAAAAGCCGTCTGCACTTCCTCGGCGGGAGCCGTGTGATGCGCAAGCGGCGCCGGCTGTTCGTGTTTCTCGACCGGAAGCGGATATTGCGCGATGACGTTCGACTGCGCAGACTCTTCGGCGGGCACGACGTTGTACGACAACCGCGCACTTTTGCCCAACACCTTCTCGAGCGCATTGGTGATGCGCATATTGTAATGCGCCTCGAGCCAATCATAGAAGAAGTGGCTCGTCACGCGCACTGTCAGTTCCGAATCCACCAGTTTGATAGGCTTGATGGGCTCGAACCATGTCTTGAAGCTTTGGGCGTTGATTTCTGATTTAATAATTGCGAGAAACTCAGTCCACGCCTGCTCTACCGTAACCGTCGGTGTCAGCAGAGGCGCGTCTGTTTTTTCGGCTGTTTCTGATGCGTTCATCGATTTTTCAAAAGTTATAAACACTATGACATAAAGTTGTGCACAAAGTTATTCACATCACGCAAAACGAGAAAAAATAAATTTAGATAAAACACCGAATTATACACATTAAGAACCGCCCACAACACATTGAAATATAAGGTGCTTTAAAACTTGTGAACGAGTTATCCACATTAAAACACACAGTATTAATATATTGGAATTTGCGGTAAATTGCGCGTGTCCCGGAGAAACGAAAGTTATCCACAATTTGTCCACGAGGCGGGTTGGCCGCCCCCCCCTTAAAAACATACGACATTGTTGTTCACTCTGTCAAGTGAAAATATGGACCATTTGGTGCATAGGTGAGAGAGACTTGATAAATAGCGACTTATAAGGATATTTAATTTTTTAAAACCGCCGTTCTTGCGAACCTATCGCCTTCTCTGTATATTCACTCTACTGGAATCACTCGCCGTCAATAACAATCACACCTATGCAATCGCTCATTTCACTGCTCGCCGACAATCAGATCCTGCTCTTGTTTATCGTCATCGGTTGCGGATACATGCTTGGCAACATCAGGATATTCGGTTTCAACCTCGGTGTTTCAGCCGTGTTGTTTTCCGGACTCGCCATCGGCGCGATCGACAAGCGCCTAGCCATCCCGGAATACATCTATATTCTCGGACTCGTACTCTTCGTGTATGCGATCGGCCTTCAATCAGGGCCGACATTCTTTGCCTCCTTCAACAGGAAGGGCGTTCGCGTAAACATCTTCGCGATGGGCCTGCTGCTGCTCGGCACACTTGTCGCCGTCATGTTCTGGTCCATCTTCGGGATGAGTGCGATGACGGTGTCCGGGATCTTCTGCGGGGCGCTGATGAACACGCCTGCGCTCGCGGCGGCGGTTGAAACGGTGAATGCGCTGTCGGTGGGCATGCAGCCTGCGGTGCGCGAGGCATTGGCGAACGAGCCGGTGATCGCCTATGGCCTGGCGTATCCGTTTGGTGTCGTGGGCATGCTGTTGTGGTTCTATATCTTTACAAAGGTGCTGAAGATCGACTTTGCCGCCGAGGAACAGGCGAGGCTCAAGCGCACCGGATCGGACACGATCATGAACCGGACGTTCTGCGTGACGAATCCCGGAGTGATCGGCAAATCCATAGAGGACGTGATGAACCTCTTCCCCTCGCCCGGGTTCGTGCTGAGCCGCGTGAAGCAGGAGGACGACATCGTCGTCTCGTCTCCCGACATCGTTCTGAATCCCGGGGATCATGTTACAGTCGTGGGCACGGAGGAATCGCTGAAGCGGGCCGAGGACCTGTTCGGCGAGACGGCCGGCAAGAGCCTGTTGATGGAGAGTGCGGAGATCGACTATCGCCGCATCATCGTTTCGAACCACAGCGCGATCGGCGTGCCGCTTCATCAGCTCCAGCTTGAAAAGCGTTACGGCGCCACAGTGACGCGCATCCGCCGGGGCGACGTGGATTTCATTCCCGATCCCGACACGACGCTTGAACTTGGAGACAGGATCCGCGTCGTGTCGAAGAACGAAAAGATCGCCGCGCTCACGAAATATTTCGGCGATTCGGTGAAGGCGCTCGCCGAAACGGATTTTCTCAGCATCTCGGCCGGCATCGTTGCCGGCGTGCTGCTCGGCAGCATCCCCGTTCCCTTGCCGAACGGTACGGTGTTCAAGCTTGGATACGCCGGCGGACCGCTCATTGTCGCCCTCATTCTCGGACGCCTCCATCGCACGGGGAACATCACGTGGACGCTTCCGTTCAACGCGAATCTCGTCCTTCGCCAGGTGGGGCTTGTGTTGTTCCTCGCCGTCATCGGGACGAAGGCCGGATACGCGTTCGGTGAAACACTGAAAACGGGCGGTCTCACAGTGATCGCGGCCGGCGCGTTCATGACAACGGCCGTGACGGTGGCAGGCATCCTGATCGGTTATAAATATTTGAAACTGTCCATGGCATGCGTAATGGGCGTCGTGAGCGCGGTCGGTACGCAACCGGCGTGCCTCGGATACGCCGTTCAGGTGGCGCAGAACGAGCAGCCGAACGTCGCGTATGCCACGGCGTACCCTGCGTCCCTGATCGTGAAAATAATCCTTGCACAGGTCATCATCTCGGCATTATGGCGGTGAACGAACAATGACAACACCCATGAAGATACTCATCGCGGACGACCATCCCATCGTGCGCGAAGGCATGAAGCAGATCATCGCGAAGGCCGTAGACATGACGATCGGCGGAGAGGCGCTGAACGGCCAGGAGGCGCTGGACCGCATCGAAGCGGAGGAGTTCGATGCGGTGGTGCTGGACATCAACATGCCGGGACGCGACGGACTGGAGATCCTGAAGGACATACGGCGGAGCCGCCCGACGCTGCCGGTGCTGCTGTTGAGCATGTATTCGGAGGATCAGGTGGCGGTCCGCGCCCTGAAGGCCGGCGCATCCGGATTCCTGAACAAGGAGAGTGCGCCGAGGGAGCTTGTGCACGCGCTGCGGAAGATCATCGGCGGCGGCAAATACGTGAGCGAGGCGCTTGCCGAGAAACTGGCCCTCGGCCTCGACGCGAACCTTAAGGCCGCGCACCACGAAGAACTGTCGGACAGGGAATTTCAGGTGCTCACGATGATCGCCTCGGGCAAGGATGTCGGCGAGATCGCCGAGGAGCTCTTCATCAGCGTGAAGACGGTGCGCACGTACAGGGACCGCATCATGGAAAAGATGAACCTGAAGAACGACGTCGAGCTCGCGCATTACGCGATCAGGCACAAGCTCGTGTGATCACGGCCGATCGGCGGCAGCAGTCACTTCAATGCGTCCGAGATCATCCCCTCGATCTTCGAAAAGTCGCCGTTGTTGCCCACAAAGTCCATGTTGTCGCTCTCGATCACGAGTAGCCTGCCGAGCGAATACGTCCCGATCCAGCTCTCGTAGTGGTTGTTGAGCTGCTCGAGGTAGCTTCGTTGTATGCTTTGTTCGTACGACCGGCCGCGCTTCGTGATCTGGGAGACGAGCGTGTCGACGTTCGCGCGAAGATACACCATGAGATCGGGGGGCTGCAGGTAATCGGTCATCACCTTGTAGAGCGCCACATAATTTTCATAATCGCGCGAGTCCATGTTCCCGATCTCGTGAAGGTTGCGCGCGAAAATTTCGGCGTCCTCGTAAATCGACCGGTCCTGTATCACGGATTCGGGGGCTTCGGTGATCTTCTTGTGCGTTTGGAAGCGGTGCGAGAGAAAATACACCTGAAGGTGAAACGACCAGCGCTTCATGTCTCCGTAAAAATCGGCGAGATACGGATTGTCCTCGACGGACTCGTAATACGGCGTCCATCCGAATTTGCCGCTGAGCATTGTGGTAAGAGACGATTTTCCCGAGCCGATGTTGCCCGCGACGGCGATAAATTTTTTATTCATGAGGTGCGCTGATTGTATGATGTGAATTGGTTGTGCTAAGTTAAGCACAAATCACCGAGCTTTCCAACAACATTTTTCGCTCACCGTATCTTTTCCGGAGCCTGCATGAAGAGCCGTCTTCTCGCGTTGATCCTCATCGTCTCATCCGCTGCCGTGGCGCAGCCCGTCACGGAGCGGTATGCGGCCTACGGCGATCTCATTCTGAGACGGCTGTCGACCGCGCCGTTTCCCCATCCCGGTCGGGCGAACGGCCATGTGTACGACGGCACGATGTACGGCGAGGCGGAGCATTACAGGGACAGCAGCGTGGCGCTCTTCGTGCCCGCGGGGTACGGCCGCTCGTCGACAGTGGACCTCGTGTTCTATTTTCACGGATGGGGGAACAACATCGATACGGCTCTCGCCCGCTATGCGGTGATCGAACAGTTCAGTGCGAGCCGCAAGAACGCGGTCCTCGTGCTTCCCGAGGCGGCATACAACGCTCCCGACGGGTTCGGGGGCAAGCTCGAGGACAAGGACGGGATGAAGCGCCTCATCGCGGATGTGATGCGTATCCTGAAACACGAGAGGAAGGTCTCTCCCCGCGCCTCCGTCGGGAATATCATTCTTGCCGGACACAGCGGCGCGTACCGCGTCATGTCCTTCATGCTCCTTCGGGGCGGATTGTTAAAACACATGAGAGAAGTGTACCTCTTCGATGCGCTCTACGGACAGACGGAAAAATTCGCCCACTGGATCGAGCACGGGAAGGGCCGCTTTATAAATATTTACACGGACGGGGGCGGGACGAAGAACGAGAGCGAAAACCTTATGGCCTGCCTCGACGCGTGGAAGATCCGGTACTTTCATGCGGACGAGGCACAGGCGGCGCCGGCCGACCTGCAGCGAAACAGGATCGTGTTCCTTCACTCGGACCTTAAACACAACGAGGTGTTCTCGAAACGGTGGCAGTTCCGCGAGTATCTCGCGACGAGTTCCCTCAAGGACATAAAAAAAAGGGCGAGATAAATCTCGCCCTGCAAAAAAACGACCGTTGTTACGCGGCGCCGATCACTGCGTTCATTGCGGTGACGTTCACGATGTCCTCGACGCTGCAGCCGCGCGACAGATCGAACGCCGGCTTCGCCAGTCCCTGCACGATCGGTCCCGCCGCCTCCGCCCCGCCGAGACGCTGTGCGATCTTATACGCGATGTTGCCCGCATTCAAATCGGGGAAGATGAACACGTTCGCATAGCCCGCTACGTCGCTGCCCGGGGCTTTCGATTTGCCGACGGCCGGCAGGAGCGCCGCGTCGAACTGCAATTCGCCGTCGAGCTTCAAGGAGGGATTCTTCGCCTTCGCAAGCGCCGTGGCCTGCCGGACCTTATCAACCTTCTCGTGCGATGCGCTTCCCTTCGTCGAGAACGAGAGCATCGCCACGCGCGGCTCTTCGCCCGTGAGCTTTCGGTGATTCTCCGCCGTGATGAGCGCGATGTCGGCGAGCTGCTCCGCCGTCGGATCGGGCACCACGGCACAGTCGGCGAATGAGAAGAGTTTGTCCGGGAACACCATCACGAAGAAGCTGGACACGGTGCTGTTGCCCGGCTCCATGCCGATGATCTGCAGCCCCGCCCTCAGCACGTCGCCTGTCGTGGAAAGGGAGCCCGCCACGCTGCCCTGCGCCAGACCCTGATGCACCATCATCGCCCCGAAGAACAGGGGCTTCTCCATTGTCGATGCGGCCTCTTCGGCCGTCATGCCTTTTTTCTTGCGCATCTCCTGGAATGCCGCCGCGAATTCTTCAAATTTTTCGTGCTTCACCGGATCCACGATCTGCACGCCGTCGAGCGATACGCCTTCGGCTGCGGCGAGCTTCCGAACCTCCGCCTCCGGTCCGACGAGTATTGGCACGGCGATGCCTTCGTCGACAATAATGCGGGCGGCCTTTACAGTGCGGCTGTCGTTCGAATCGGGTAATACGATCGTGCTCTTCAATTTTTTTGCGGTGGTCCTGATTTCGAGGAGGAAATTTTTGGGTTCCATAGGGGGTATAATATTGTGAGTGTGAAGGAAAATGAACGGTACGGCGCATCGGATCCGCGGCTGCATGTGACGTCGCAGGACCCCTTGTGGTGTTTAATGGTAAGCGCTTCCTGCCGAAATGTCAAATTAAAAACAATTTAATATTGCTGAAAAGTCGATCGCGCATTAATTAAACTTAATGAATGAATATTAAATTGACTATCTGTCAGTGAACGGATACCTTTATGACGAAAACATATGGATCAAAAACAAGTTTATATCGAGACGTACGGCTGTCAAATGAACGTTGCGGATACCGAAGTCGTGTTGAGCATTATGAGCGGCAATTCTTACGGGATCACAGACGATGCAGCAAAGGCGGATGTCATTTTTATCAATACCTGCAGTGTTCGGGATAATGCCGAAGCGCGGGTATTTCAGCGTTTAGCCACGTTAAAGCAGTATAAAAAACAGAATCCCGGTGTCGTGATCGGCGTGCTTGGCTGCATGGCGGAACGGCTCCGGACGGAATTGATCGACAAGCGGAACCTGGTGGACGTCGTGGTGGGGCCGGACGAATACCGGCGGCTGCCGGAGCTTGTGAACGATGCGTTTTCCGGACACAAGGGCATCGCCGTCAAGTTGTCTCGCGTTGAAAACTACGACGACATCCTGCCGCTGCGCACGGAAGGCGTCGGAGCATGGCTCTCGGTGATGCGCGGATGCGACAAGTTCTGCACGTTCTGCGTCGTGCCGTTCACACGCGGACGCGAACGCAGCCGGAAGCTCGCGAGCATTGTCTCGGAGATCGAGCGCCTGAGCTCGCTGGGATACAAGGAGGTCACGCTGCTCGGTCAGAACGTGAACTCGTATCACGACGGGGAATTCGACTTTCCAGATCTGATGGCTGCCGCGGCGGCCGTCGATCGTTCGATGCGGATTCGGTTCATGACGCCGCACCCGCAGGACATCTCCGAGAAGCTCATCGGGATGATCGCCGCAACGCCGAACGTGTGCTCGTACATCCACCTTCCGATCCAGTCCGGATCGAACCGCATCCTGAAGGACATGAACAGGACATACACGCTCGAACAATATCTCGCACTCACCGAAAAAATCCGCACCATGATTCCCGGCGTCGGACTGTCCACCGACATCATCGCCGGATTTCCCGGTGAGACGGAAGACGACCATCGCGCGACGATCGATGCATTGAAGCGCGTGCGGTACGACGGGGCGTTCATGTTCAAATACTCGCCGCGCGAGAATACGAAGGCATGGGACATGGGCGACGACGTGCCCGAAGAGGTGAAGGTGCGGCGGCTGAGCGAGATCATCGACGTGCAGAATGCGATTGCAACCGAGATCAACGCGGAGCTTGTGGGCGCGACGGTTGAAGTGCTCGTTGAAAAGATCAGCGCGAAATCCGATGACGAATGGATGGGGCGCACCGACAACAACAAGTTCGTCGTGTTCGCAAAGGATGGCGCCGCTATCGGCGACATCGTCAACGTAAAAATCATGAAGGCCAATTCGGCGACACTGATGGGATCGATCGTATGATGGTGAAAGCAACATATGTTCTGGTGGTGTTCTCTGTTCTCGCGGCGGCGACTCCCGTGTTCTCTCAGATGGCCGAGCGCGATGTGCGCACGCGCCTCGACGCCGTGTATGCGGGAAAAGCGGACCAGGTATCGCGCGAATTGCCCGCGCTGCTCCAGCAGCATCCCCGCGACGCGGGAGTGCTCTACATTCAGGCGGTGCTGACGACCGACGGCACGCTCGCTGCGAAGCGCTATCAGGATATCGCCGAGAATCACCCCGCAAGCGTATGGGCGGATGACGCGCTGTATAAGGTCTATCAGTATAACTATTCGCTCGGCCTCTACAAGAAGGCCGACGAGTCGATGGAATCGCTCCGCAGCCGCTATCCGCAGTCGATCTACGTGACAGGTGCGGAGGCGAAGGCGGCCGATAAGAGTGTGACACCCGCGGCGACGGTAACCGAACAGCCGGCAGCAATGAAACCGGTGGCAGTTCCGGCCGAAACGCCCGCGACGACGCCCCGCCCCCTTGCCGCCGCCGCAGAGAAACGGCCCGATCCGGCGAAGAACGAGGGTGTGGACCAAACGAAATTGCCGCAGCAGGCCAAGCCGGTGGTGCAGCAGGCATCGGTCGCGGGACGATATTACGTGCAGGTCGGCGTGTTCTCTACCGAAGAGAACGCGCGCTCGGCGATCCGGAAGTACGGCGCCATGGTCGGGCGCATGCCCGGCATGACGCCGAAAACAAGCGGCGGGAAGACGATGTATATCGTGCGGTTCGAAGGATTCGATACGGCAGACAGCGCCCGCGCTTTCAGCACCGACCTTCGCATGAAACACAACCTCGATTCGTTCGTGTTCGCGAATCCCTCTTCAACGGCGCGCTGACACATGGACATGAACGGTCAATCGGCAGACTATCAGAACGGGCTCGGCATCATCGGCACATCGCTGGAGATGCAGGAGATCGTCCAGGTGATCCAGAACGTCGGACCGACGGACATCACGGTGCTCGTCACCGGCGAGAGCGGAGTGGGAAAGGAAGTCGTCGCGCACGCGATACACCGCGCGAGCCGCCGGGCGTCGAAACCGATGGTCACCGTGAACTGCGGAGCGATCCCCGAGGGCATCATCGAGTCGGAACTCTTCGGGCACGAAAAGGGATCGTTCACGGGAGCGTCCGAGGCGCGCAAGGGATATTTCGAGCTCGCAGACGAAGGCACAATCTTCCTCGACGAGATCGGCGAACTGCCGCTTGCGACGCAGGTGAAGTTCCTGCGCATCCTCGAGAACGGCGAATTCAACCGCGTCGGAAGCTCGGTCCCCCGGAAGGTGGACGTGCGGGTGATCGCCGCGACGAACAAGATTTTGGAAGAGGAGGTGCGCAACCGTCACTTCCGTCAGGATCTCTACTACAGGCTGCGCTCGATCAATATTCGAATGCCGGCGCTGCGGGAGCACAGCGAGGACATACCGCTGCTCTTCGAAAAGTTCGCGAAAGAATTCTCGGAACGGAACACGATCGCGTTCCAGGGCATCACGCCCGACGCGATGCAGGCGCTCATGACCCACTACTGGCATGGCAACGTGCGGGAGCTGCGGAATGTCGTCGAGAGCCTGCTCGTGATCGAGGGCGGAAAGCAGATCACCGTCGACATCGTGAACAAGTACCTCCACGATTATCAGTCGCACGATACGGAACGGAACCTCCCGGCCGTCGTCGCGAAGCACACCGAGTTCGACGAACGGCAGATGCTCTACCGCGCGCTCATCGAGATCAAGAGCGACATCGTGGAGCTCAAGACGATCCTCAAGACGGCGATCGGGATGAATGAAGGCGTGCTCCGGAGCGACGTGATGGCGACGCTGCCCGGCAAGGAGATCCTCCACGGCAGCGTGCACGACACGCTCTCGATCGAGGAAATGGAACGGAAAATGATCGTCGAGGCGCTGCAGCAGTTTAACGGGAACCGCAAGGCGGCCGCGGAAGCGCTGAAGATCAGCGAGCGGACGCTTTACAGAAAAATAAAGGAATACGGGCTGCTGTGATGACGACACGACACCATGATCGATTCGACGTTCGCCGCCGCGCCGCGTTTACGGCCGTGCTTCTCGCCCTTGCGCTTCTGGCGGGCGGCTGCTACTCGTTCACGGGATCTTCCGTGCCGGAGCACATCAAGTCGATCGCCGTGACGACGTTCGAAGACCAGAGCGGTTTCGGGGAACCGGGCGTGCGGGAGAAGTTCTCGCGCAAGCTCGTCGAGCTCTTCACCGGAGACAACAATCTCGAGATCGGCGACAAGACGAATGCCGACTCGATCCTCGAGGGCGCCATCACCGCGATCAGGGACGAACCCGCAGTGATCACCGCCGGCGATCGGACGACCGGTGAACGCACGACGTCGCGACGCATCACGATCACGGTGCACGCGGTCTACACGGATATGAAACTCCGGAAGAAGGTCTGGGAGCGCGATTTTTCACAGATGGGCGAATATACGCCCGGCGGTTCGAATGCGAGAACGGCGGCCGTACAGACCGCGATCGATAAAATTTCCGAAGACATCCTGATCGAAACCGTATCGGGGTGGTAATACAACGGGTTTGACAATACACACACAACCAACACGGGACAATCCATGGAACATATCCTCCTCATATCATACATCGTCTGTCTGAGCATCCTGACAATCTTCGCCTCACACGGCTTTGTGATGGTCTATCATTACATGAAACACAAGAACGAAACGGAACCGACCCTGTCCGTCACCGAGTATCCGATGGTCACGATCCAGCTGCCGATGTATAACGAACTCTATGTCGTGCGCCGCCTCATCGAATCGTCCTGCGCCGTCGACTGGCCGAAGGACAAGCTCGAGATCCAGGTGCTCGACGATTCCACCGACGAAACTGTCGAGATCGTGGACCGGGTGGTGAAGGAAATGAAGGCGAAGGGACACAACATCCACCACATCCGCCGCAGCTCACGCAAGGGGTACAAGGCCGGCGCCCTCAAAGAGGGGCTGAAGATCGCCGCGGGCGAGTTCGTCGCCGTGTTCGACGCCGACTTCGTGCCGAGGAAAGAATTCCTCATGCAGACGATTCCCTACTTCGCGACGGATCCGAAAATGGGCATGGTGCAGACGCGCTGGGAACACTTGAACAACGAGTATTCGCTCCTCACACGCACGCAGGCGATCATGCTGGACGGACACTTCGTGATCGAACAGCACTCGCGCAACAAGGCGGGATTCTTTATCCAGTTCAACGGCACGGGCGGCGTGTGGCGCAAAGCGTGCATCGAGGACTCGGGCAACTGGCAGGCCGACACGCTCACCGAGGACCTCGATTTGAGCTATCGCGCGCAGCTGCGCGGCTGGAAATTCAAGTACCTGAAAGATTTCACATCGCCGGCGGAACTTCCCGCCGACATCAACGCGCTGAAAACACAGCAGTTCCGCTGGACCAAGGGCGCCATCGAGACCTCCCGCAAGCTGCTTCCGCTCGTGTGGAAATCGAAGCTGCCGATGCGCCAGAAGATCCATTCGACATTCCACCTGACGGCCAACTTCTGCTATCCGTTCATCATTCTCGCGGCGCTGCTCAACGTGCCGATGACGTTCATCAAGCACGGCGGCGAGTTCAACACGTATTTCGATTTCATGTCCGTCTTCATCCTCGCGTTCGTGAGCTCGTTCATGTTCTACCTGTACGCGCAGAAGGACGTGCACGAGGATTGGCGCCGGCGCATGATGCTCTTCCCGCTGTTCATGGGCGGCAGCATGGGCTTCTCGGTGAACAACACGAAGGCGGTGCTCGAGGGCATGTTCAAGTACAAGACAGAATTCGTCCGCACCCCGAAGTACAGCATCAAGGAGAAGAAGGATTCGTGGAAGGACAAGAAATATGTGGGCGTGAAAGTCAGCTGGGTCGTTATTATTGAAGTGCTGCTGGCGGCGTATTGCCTCTTCGGCGCCTTCGCCTCACTGTACTACCTCGAGATTGCCGCCATCCCGTTCCAGCTTCTGTTCGCGTGGGGATTCGGCTCCATCGCGTACCTGTCCATACAGCAGGCATGGGAAGCGCATCGCATGAAGACGGAACAGATGAACATACAGACGGCGATGGTCACCGCGTAATGGCGTACCGCGCAACGCACTGCGTATTGATTTTCAACGATAGTTGTTTTATAATAAAGCCGGTGCATCACGCACCGGCTTTTTTAATTTTATGAATACTCCCATGGATCCGTTAGCACTTGCAGAACTCGACATTGAGAATCTCGCGGCTCGTTTGTCTGAAAATCCCCGGTCCCCCCTTTTCGCGCGCCTGGCAGACCTGTATCTGTCGCGTCAGCGTGTGAGAGAGGCTGTCGCACTGTGCGAGAACGGCATCACCCTGTATCCCTCGTATGCGGGCGGGCATATCGTCCTCGGCAAGTGCTATCAGCAGCTGGGCGAATTTACAAAGGCCAGGCTGTCGTATCAGCGGGCGCTTGTCCTGTCGCCGTACAATTCCGTGCTGCACAGATTGCTTGTGGCGCTTCCGGAATCCGTTGATAATGTGCCGGCTGAAAGCGACGCGATTTTAGCGGGGCCGGTCTCACTTCCCGTGATGCCGGAACCCGAGGCCGCTCCGGTCCCGGCGGCTGTGAATGCAGATCCGATGATGTCTCCGGTCCCGGCTGCCGTCTATGCCGATCCGATGATGTTGCCGGCTCCGGCTGCCGTGATGTCCGAATCCGAAGCCGCTCCGGCCCCGGCTGCCGTGAATGACGATCCGATGATGTTGCCGGCTCCCGTCCCGACGCCGCCCGAGGCAGCGGGTGTCGATACTCCGCCGCCCGTGCAGGAGCCATTAACGACAATCTATGAGCCGATTCCGCCGCCGACCGTCCCCCCCGGTCCGGACGAGATGGCGCCATCGTTCGATCCGTTCCCGACATTCGAACAATATATCGATCTCCATCCGACGATGGAGCCGACGATGACGCTTGAAGAATATTTAAAGGGCCGCAGTTCCTCACCCCTGTCCGAACCGTCCACCGACTTCGAGAGCCTCGCCAAGAAGCTGCAGAACGCGAAGCGCATCGTTCCCGCGGACACATCCGTCGAACAAGCCTCGCTTGTGAACGAGACGGGGTCGACTCCGCAGGCGATCGTGTCGCCGACGATGGCCGAGATCTATGTATCACAGAATGAATTCGACGCCGCGTTGTCGGCGTACGAGGCGCTCATCATTCGTCACCCCGCCCAGGCGGTGTTGTTCTCGAAGCGCATCGAGGAAATCAAAGAGCTGCAGCGGAACAACCGATGACGACCGCTTCGGTTGCAGAGATGAAAAAAGAGTACAAGGACGAATCGGAACGCATCTTCCGCTTTCATCGCTGCGGGGCCACGGGGTACGACACCGCCGCCGAGCTTACAGAACTGACCGACCGCACGCTCACGGCCGTCTGGAACGCGAATCCGAGCTCGTCGAACGATCTTGGTGCCGTCATCGCCCTCGGCGGCTACGGCCGGTACGAGATGTGTCCCCATTCCGATTTCGACCTCATGATCGTCTTCGCAGACGAGAAGGCGAAAGCTGCCGGCGCCGAAAGCGCGCAGCGTTTCCTCCATTCCCTCTGGAACATCGGCTTCGACATCGGCCACAGCGTACGCACGATCAACGACTGCATTAAACTCTACCAGACGGATGTCGACGTGTGGGCCTCCGTGCTTGAGAGCCGCTATGTGTGCGGCAGCACGTCGGTGCTCAGGGAATACACGCAGGTCATGATGCAGGCCGTGAGCAAGGGACGGGACGTGAAGTTCGTCGCGTCGGTGCTCGAGGGCATCGACGAACGCCACCTCAAGTACGGCAATTCCGTGCGGCTGCTGGAGCCGAACATCAAGAACAGCGCAGGTGGACTGCGCGACGTGCATTCCATCCTGTGGATGAACCGGGCGACGGACACGACGTATTTCGGGGCGGCTCCGTTCACGAGCTCCAGGTCCGCGTGCGCCGAAATGTTCGAGATCTCCGAACGCAAGGGGCTCATTACGCGCGACGAGATGCACGACGCCGTGCGCTCGCTCGACAAGCTGCTGCGCATCCGCCACGAGATGCACTACGGATCCACAACGATCCGCGACAATCTTGCATTCGCGACGCAGCGCGAGATCGCGCGCGGACTCCGCTACACGGGCGCCGACGAACTGCGCGTGGTTGAGCGGTTCATGCGCGATTATTTCCTTCATGCGCGCATTATTTATAAAATGAACCAGCGCCTTGCGCAGCCCTTCCGCAAAGGCACCCCCGCCTCTCGGTGGCTGCGGCCGAAGGAACTGGTCCTCGACGACAGATACGTGCTGCGCGAGGGAACGATCGTTCTGCGGAATCCGTCGGAGGAATTCACGACGCCCGACGAGCTGGTGAACGCATTCTACTGGAGCGCCGTGCACACGGCCGAGATCGATCCGCCGCTGATGACCCGATTGGAAAAAGCGTCGCGCGCAGTGGAACTGTTCACGCCGCAGCTGCGCGAGGGTCCGGCCGCTGCCTCCGCGTTCCGATCGGTGATGTCCCTGCCGAACAATGTCTCGGCGGCGCTCCGCGCGATGAACGACTGCGACGTGCTCGGCGCGCTCATTCCGCAATGGGCGGCGCTCGTCGCCTACGTGCAGCACAGCATGTATCACTTTTACACTGTCGACGCGCACACACTCCTCGCGATCGAGCGCGCGGAGCTCCTGAGCGGGCATCCCGGCATGCTGGGAACGGTCTACCGGTCGGTCTCGCGCCGCGATCTGCTGTATTACGCGCTTCTGCTTCATGATATCGAGAAGCCGGCGGGAGTCTCCGGTCACGATCGGCGCGGGGCGGAAACCGCCTCGGCGATCCTGACAACACTCGCGGTGGACGATCCGCTCGGTGATGTCGCCTTCCTCATTCGCAACCATCTCGTGATGGAGCAGATGGCGTACCGCCGCAACTACCATGCGCCGGAAACCATCGCCGAATTCGCGTCGCTCTTCGACAGGCGGGAACAGCTGGATATGCTCTTCGTCGTGACATACTGCGACCTCTCCGCGGTGAACAGAAACGTCTGGTCGAGCTGGAAGGAAGCGGTGCTCGAAGACCTCTACACGCGGACGGCAACCGTGCTCGAGCGCTCGGGGAAGGCCGGGACGACGCACACGGAGGACGTGCGCTCGGCGCTCGTCGCCGCGCTGGCGCTGC
>JAVBYH010000402.1 GCA_030824175.1 Bacteroidota bacterium
GCTGCACGACGAACACGGGACGATCGAGATCAACCTGCACCTGGCGAGTGTGTACATCATCTTCGGGCGCCTGGATGCCGCCTCGGCGCTGCTGGACGGCGCTGAAGTGCTCCTTGCGGGAAGCGCCAACACGACACAACAGGCGTTCTTCCGCTATGTGAAGGCGCTGTTGTGCCGCGAACACGCTGCGCAGATCGAGGCGCGGACGCATCTGCTCGCCGCCGCGGAGCTGTACGAAGGCGCGAAGGACCATCGCGGGCTCTGCCGTGCATTGCTTGAGCTCGCCGGAACGGAACTCGCTCTCGGTGACACCCGTCGGTCGATCGACGTCCTTGCACGCGTCACCGGACTCGCGGCCGAACACCGCTGCGCCGCCATCCACTGCGAGTCGCTCTTGCTGCGCGGCATCATCTCGGCCGGAGGAACAATACCGGAGCTCGAACCGCCGGTCTCCTGCTTCAGCGCGGCATTCGAGGCGATCGCCAGCCAGTCCGTCACCGAAAGCACCTGGCACGCATGTTTTCATCTGGGCAAGGAATACATCCGCCGCGGCATGCACGAAAAAGGCATCCTCTACTTCCAGTACGCCATCAAGGCGCTCGACTATATCGCCGCGGGGATTACCTCGGCGGAGCTTCGCCGGGAGTTCTTCGCGTCTCACAGGCGCGGAGAACTGCTGGGTGAAATGCGCTCGGGCATCGACGTCATGCTCGGAGAATAATTCCACCGGATTTGGTTCTGAATTTTTTTTTTATCATTATACTGCTTCACGCAAACGACGAGCCCCTTTGAATTTGTCCGTTCGAAATACAGCCCCTCAGTTCACCATCGGAGTCCATTCCTCCGTGCCGTTCTATCGGGAGATCGAACGCGTCTGCGGAAGCATCGACGAGACATCGATCCGCCCGATCTCCGTCCGGTCAGCACTGCGGAACGCCGTCGCGGATCTGTTCATCTACGAAATGCCCGAGGACTTCGACACGCTGCGGGCCCACATCATCGAGCTGCAGGCAGCGAAACCCTCGCTGCCGATCATCGTCGTTGCGCGCGATGCAGCCTACGATGTCGGGGTCACGCTCCTGCGCATGAAGATCCTCGACTACCTCGTCCTGCCCGACGATCACCGCAGGCTCTTTTCGGTCGCACAAACGGTCGCGCACGAGTGGAAGACACGCCGGCAACAGCGGGAGTTTCTCGACCACAAGGCCGCGGCATTGGATTTCGGCCAGATCATCGGAAAGTCGCCCCAGCTGCTTGAAACATTCAGACTCACACGGAAAGTGATCGCGAGCGAGTATATGACCGCGCTCGTGCTCGGCGAGACCGGCACGGGCAAGGAACTCCTCGTGAAGGTCATCCATTACAACAGTACCAACCGTGAACATCCCTTCGTCGAGATCAACTGCTCGGCCATCCCCGAAACGCTCCTCGAGGCGGAGCTCTTCGGGTACGAAAAGGGCGCCTTCACCGACGCCCGGGAACGGAAGATCGGACTGTTCGAACTCGCCGGCAAAGGCACGATCTTCCTCGACGAGATCGGGGATGTCAATCTTCTCGTCCAGTCCAAGCTCCTGAAGGTCATCGAGGAAAAAACGATGCGGCGGCTTGGCGGGGTGGACAATATACCGGTGCAGGCCCGCATCATCGCCGCCACGAGCAAGAACCTCGAGGACCTCGTGCACAGGGGGCTCTTCCGCCAGGATCTGTACTTCCGGCTGCACATCGTACCGCTGCTCCTCCCCCCCCTGCGGGAGAGGGAGGGCGACATACGCGTACTGTGCGACCATTTTCTCGCGCATTTCAATGCAATACACCGCAAACACATCACCGGCATTTCGCACGAGGCAATGAGCCTCCTCGTGAAACATCAGTGGAAGGGCAATATTCGCGAATTGAAGCACGCCATGGAACGCGCCGTCGTCCTGTGCGAAGACACCGTGCTCGGTGCAACCGCCTTCGACTTCCACGCCACTTCGGGACGACTCCACGGCGCCGCGGCGAAGAAGACACCCGCCACTCCTGACGGCACGCCTAAGACCACGATGGCCGAAATGGAACAGCAGCTCGTCCACGACGCCCTCCGCAGCGTCAACGGCAACAAGAAAGCCGCCGCCGCGCTCCTCGCAATCTCACGCCCGCGCCTCGACAGGATCCTGAAAGAATCCGGCAATCGAAAAAAATCCGAGTAACATCCTGGTATCCTCCCCCCCGTGCATGCTCCCTGTCAGGCATCGTGTAACGAAACGTTACACAATGTTGTAACGTTTCGTTACATAAATATGTAACGAAACGTTACACGACTTCGTACTGCACGCATCTTCGCATGGAGAATCCGTTCCTCAGCCGTGAAAACAAGGATTCACTCCGTTTAAAATTCCTGGCACACGCTTTGCAACCTATCTACACAGACAAGATCTTCCGGCGAGGGATGCGTCCCTCAATGGAACAATCAGTATGCGCCGTCCACGGTCGCATGCTCTCAGCAGTATGTATTTAACCGCGTACTCCCGGCGATCTGCGCCGGCGTACTCTTTTCTCGCACTCCCGGCGATGCGCGCCGGCGTATTCCATATCGTATATATTTTTATATTTCACATTCATACTTACATTTATATTGGAGGTTACCCGTGAAACGTTTCTCCCTGTATTCTGCACTCGTACTCTTCGTCGGTCTCTTCAGCAGCTGCTCAGACATCTCGAACCCGGCGGCCCCTTCGTCCCAGTATCAATCGGGTGTCATCGTGCCTCGATCGAGCGTGAGCTTCCTCTCGCTGTCATCACGTCAAACGACGAACAGATTGGAAACAATGATTTCGCATAGTGAAATCATCAGTCCCGTCACGGGCGGGGACGTTACATTGGAACACAAATACAATGCGAGCAACGGAAACCTCGTCACGATCAATATGAATCTCCATTTCGCCCCGGGCATTGTCACGCAACCGACGTCCGTGTCGATCTCGATGAACACCGACTTGCTCATCGCCGATTTTTCACCGTCGTTGGGTGCGTTTGCGAAAGATGTGATCTTCACGGCAACGGTCACGGGCGTCGACCTCTCCTCCGTTCCGGACGGTGCGGACGTGAAACTGTTCTACATCAATGATGAAACATGCGAAACGATGGGCGTCGATGCCATCACATACGACAAGAACGCGGGCACCGTCACGCTCACGAACGGCAAGATCCCACATTTCTCTCTGTACGGTTTCGGATTCCTAAAATAATGCACTGACGTGCCTTGCACACGAATTCCAACAACGAGAGAATGACTATGACAGTGATTAAGAGTTTTTCAGAGAATGTCGGTTCGCTGCTCCAGCGATTCTGCAGCGAGGCCCTCTTGTCTGAGGTGAAGTCGGATTTGGCAAAGATGGGCTCGTTCGAGAAGAAGGCTTCGGCCAAGGCGTCCAAGGCGGATTCCGTTCCGCTGAACATCATCGACGCCAGCCACGTGGAGAACATCATCACGAAGTGCGGCCTGGCGCTGCCTGTACGCGACTACGCCGACCTCGTGATCGAGATCGGAAGCCTCGGCGTCCAGTACGGCGAGTTTCCGCTCGCCCTCCAGTGCTACGCCAACGCGGCCGCCGCGGCGAAAGAATCGCCGAAAACGCTCGACCTCGCCTGCCGCGCGCTCGTGAAACGGTCCGAGATCCACATCCGCCAGGCACAATGGAAACCGGCCCTGCAGGACTTGCGTCTCGCACGCACGTACGCATCGAAGCCGAAGAACAACCACGGCATCGCCGATGTCGAAGCCAACAGCGGCGTCCTCTACGCGACGCAGGGCAACCTGAAAAAGGCCGAGGAACACTTCAAAAAAGCGCTCGCGCTGTACGAGAAAGTCGGCGAGGCGGACATGCTGAGCACCACGCTGATGAACCTCGGCATCGTCTCGAACATCAAGGGCCAGTATAACGAGGCCGTCTCGTTCTTCAAGCGCGCGCTGCCGCAGTTCGAAAAATCCGGCGACATGGCCCGCCTTCCCGAAGTGCACCACAACCTCGGCATGGCCCTGTTCTCGAAACAGGATTACGAGGCCGCCATTACGCAGTTCGACGAGAGCCTCACATACTCCACGCGCCTCTCGTTCGAACCGATGATCGCCATCTCGCTCCTCGGCAAGGCGTCCGTCTACGCGAAGTACGGCGACAGCGTCCTGTCCATCGCCTACACGAACAACGCGCTGAACATCTGCCGCAAACTGAACGATCATCTGAGCATCGCCGACGCCTACAAGATCAAGGGCATCGTGCAGCGCGACATGAAGAACCTGGACATGGCGGAACTGTATTTCCAAACCAGCATCCGCCTCAACAAGGAGCACAACAACAAGCTGAACCTGGGCGAGTCGCTCTACGAACTGGGGATGCTCTACAAGGCTCGCAACGATACGTCGAAATCCGCAGATACGCTGAAGCGCTCGATCGCCTGTTTCAGGTCGGTCGGGGCCGAACAAACGCTTCAATTGGCGCAGGCTGAACTCAGCAGACTCAACTAGGACCCAGGCATGAAGTTTCAGGAACTGATAAAAGAATACCAGAACGACAATGGGGCAAAACCCGGCACTGAGAAATTTTCAGTGCCGGGTCAGTATAAGGATTTTGAACAGCTGCTCAATGTGCTGAAGAACATCAATCGCTCGCTCATCCTGGACGACGTGATCGTGCTCGTTCTCGACAACGCCATACGCATCGCGCGGGCGGAGCGCGGCTTTCTCCTCCTGGCCGACGATAAGAACGAGCTGCACATCGTCATGGCGCGCGACTCGCACAACACGACGCTCCAGACCGATCAGTACACAATCAGCGACAGCATCGTCGCCGATGTCTATAAAACGGGCGAGTCGATCTGCGTCGAACACGCGCAGCACGACAAGCTCTATGACTCGCGCTCAAGCATCCTCTCCCTTTCCCTCGAGACGATACTCTGTTCCGCGTTGATCGCACGGGGGGAGAATATCGGCGTTGTCTACGTGGACAGCAAACATATTCAGCCGGTCAACCGGAACGAAATCATCAATCTCTTCGAGATCCTCGTCGGCCAGGCTGCCATTGCACTGAAGAATGCGCAGCTCTACAAGACGGTCACCAAGGCGTACAACGACCTGCAGACGGCGAACGACATGCTCCTGAAAATGGACAGGCTCGCCATCAAGGGGGAGATCGCGGCGGAGGTCAGCCACGAGTTGAAGAATCTTTTCCACGTCACACTCCTACAGTTCGAGTCGCTCGAGCTGTCGTTCATGCGCATCACCCAGGAGGCCGCGCTCGGCAAGATCAAGGACGCCCACAATTCCGTGCGGCGCATCGAGCTCTTCGCCCGCGGGCTGATCGACAACGCATCGATGAAGGTCAACAAGACCCTCGGCAGCGTCAACACGACGATTACCGAGACGGTGAGGCTGCTCCAGCCGCTGCGAAAATTCCGCGGCGCGCACATCGAAACGCTGCTCGACGGGGATGTGCCTCCCTTCTCCTTCGACGTGCAGCAGATGCAGCACCTTCTGCTGAACCTGCTCAACAACGCCGTCGAAGCGTTCGACGAGGCGAAGATCATGATCACAACCCAGTATATAGCGGACAGGAACGAGATCTACATCCTCCTCGACGATAACGGGCCGGGCATCGATCGCGACATCGTCGAGAAGATCTTCAGGGAAAAGGTGACAACAAAGACGGACGGACACGGGTACGGGCTCTCGATCTGCAAGAAGATCGTCGACAACCATTACGGCAACATCGAGATCCGCTCAACGCCGGGGCAAGGCACGCTGTTTTCACTGCGCATCCCCGTCGTCATCGACGGATCGAAGGCGGGGATATTCTGACATGCACGCCGTGTGAACATGAGTGAAAGGGTGAACGGTGCGGTGGGATGCTGGTGAGAAAGCCTCCGGAAGATCGAACGATCCGCCGGAGGCTTTTTGCATTTATACGCCGGCGTTCCGGACGAGCAGCTGGTTGATGAGGTTTGCAAACGCGACCGGGTCCTTCACCTTCGAACCCTCGGCGATCACGGCCTGACCGTAGAGGAGCTGCGCATACGTGCCGATGCGCTCATCGGCGGAATTCGCATCGAAGATCTTCTTCAGCGCGATGACCGCCGGATGCTCCGTGTTCAGTTCGAGAATACGTTCCGTCTTCCTGGCTTCCCCGCCCTGTCCGAGCTTCTGCATGATGCGTTCCATGTTCGCGCTCATGGCGTCCTTGTCGCTCACGAGGCACGAGGCGCTCTCCTTCAGGCGCGTCGAGACGCGGACCTCCTTGATCTGATCGAGCGACTGCTTGAGCGCGGTGAACAGCAGCGCGTATTCCTTCTGCGCCTCCTTGGTCTCCTTCTCGGACGGAAGCGACACGTCGCTCTTGTCTGCGGCCACGAGTTTCTTGCCGTCGAATTCCTGAAGCGAGGGAAGAATGAACTCGTCGATGGGATCGGTCATAAACAGCACGTCCCATCCCTTCGACTTGAATACCTCGAGGTACGGCGTGTGGGCGACGAGGTCGCGGTTCTCTCCGGTGAGATAAAAGATCTCCTTCTGGTCCTCGGGCATCGCCTCCACGTACTGCGAGAGGGAGATGTATTTCTTCTCCTCGGTCTTCATCGATTCGAACAGCATGAGCTTCGAGAGCGCCTCGCGGTTCATGTAGTCGTGGCTGAGCCCCTCCTTCAGGAACGCTCCGAATTCGGCGAAGAAGCCGACGTATTCGTCGTACGCGGTGTTCTTCATCTCCTCGAGATTCTTCAGCACGCTCTTCACGAGATTGTTCTTGATCTTTTCGAGCATCGGATTCTGCTGCAGCATTTCGCGCGACACGTTCAGCGGAAGGTCGGAGCAGTCGACGACGCCTTTCACGAACCGCATGTACTGCGGCAGAAGCTGTTCGCAATGGTCCATGACGAGGACGCGGCGGATGTAGAGCTTCGGACCGACCTTCACCTCGCCGAATGTCATGTCGAAGGGCTTCTTCGACGGAAGGAACAGGAGCACCTTGAACTCCACGGTGCCTTCGCCGGTGTAGTGAATAACGCGGGCGGGCTCGTTGAAATCGTTCGAGATCTGCTTGTAGAAGTGCTCGTATTCCTCCTTCGTTACATCGGCCTTGGAGCGGAGCCAGAGCGCCTTGCGCGAATTCAGTGTCTGTTCCGTGATCGTCTTCACCTTGTTCTCGTCTTCCGATTCCTCATCCATGACGATGGGATGTTCGATGAAGTCGGAGAACTCCTTCACGAGCGATCGCACCTTCCACGGCTCGAGGAATTCCTTCTCCTCCGCCTTCAGGTGGAGCGTCACGTCGGTACCCCGCGACGGCTTGCTGTATGATTCGATCGTGTATTCACCCTGGCCATCGGAGACCCATTTGATGCCTTCCGCCTCGCCGCCGGGACCGCGCGTGACGACCGTGACCGTGTCGGCCACCATGAACGCGGAGTAGAATCCGACGCCGAATTGGCCGATGAGCTCAGGCCTGGATGCGGCATCGGCCGCCTTCAGCTGGTCCAGGAACTCGCGCGTGCCCGATTTCGCGATGGTGCCCAGATTCTCGATCACCGCGTCGCGCGTCATGCCCACGCCGTTGTCCGAGATCGTCAGCGTGTTCTGTGCGGGATCCGCTGTGATCTTGATCTTCCATTCCCTGTTGTTCTCGAGCACCGCTTCGTTGCTCAGCGAGTCGAAGCGCATCTTGTCGATCGCGTCGCTGGCGTTGCTGATCATTTCGCGGAGAAAGACTTCCTTGTGCGAGTAGAGAGAATGCGTGATGAGGTTCAGTATCTGTTTGAGTTCGCTCTTGAATTCCATTTTTTGCGGTTCTGCTGCCATTGTTCCGGTCCCTCTGTAGTAGTTTTTGAATGATTTTAAATATCGGGAAGAATTTCCACATTGGCAAGAGGGAGGCGTGTCGAGGGGCGGATCGTGTCGATGGGCAAATCAGTCCGGCCTGGGCATATTGATCGCCCGCCGCACCGCGGGCAGGAGCGTGTCGATGCTGAACGGCTTGCCCACCAGGTCCACGACACCGAGCGAAAGAAGTTTCGATCGCGTGTGCGTGTGGACGTATCCCGTGGTGATCATGATCTTCACCGAAGGATCGAATTTTTTCGCGGCGGCGAAGAACTGTTCCCCGTTCATCCTCGGCATGCCGAGGTCCGAGATCACGAGACTGATCGTATCGTGGTGCGCCCTGAGCTGACGGAGTCCGTCCTTGCCATCCACCGCCGTGAGCACGGAATAACCGTTGATCGACAGTATCTCCGTCAGCATATCGCGTATCGTCTCTTCGTCGTCGATGACGAGAATTGTCCCGCTCCCCGATGACGCCGCCGCGGCTGCATCCTCCACATCCGCGGATTCTTCCTGCTTCAACACCGGAAGGTACACGGAGATTGTCGTCCCCGCGTCCGGCGTGCTGCTCACATCGAGATATCCGGCGTGCGTCTTCACGATCCCCCCCACGATCGACAGTCCGAGCCCCGCCGAGAGGCCCAGCCCTTTCGCCGTGAATAATGGGTCGAACATGTGCTCACGCGTCTGTTCAACGTTGCCGACTCCCGTGTCCCGGACACGAAGGACGACATACGGATCTCCTTCGTCTCCGGTACCGGGCAGCCCGGTGAGGCGCGCCACGTCGTCCCGGGCGGCGTCTGCAACTTCAAGCGTCAGCGTGCCTCCGTCCGCCATCGCGTCGACGGCATTCACGGCAAGGTTCAGCACCGCCTGGTGGAGCATGCCAATTTCGCCAAGGACCATTGTATGCGCCGTCGTGATGTCCGTGCGTATGGCGATATCCTTCCGGATCGTGTGTGTGAGAAGAGCTCCAACCTCCAACACAATGCGCTGGAGCGACACGGGCTTCGGCTCGCCCGTGTCCGAACGCGTGAACACCGAAAGCTGCTTCACAATGTTCGCGCCGCGATTCGCCGCCTCAACGATCCGCGCTGCATACACAGCCGTCTTTGTTTTTATATCGGACGATGCCGAAATCATTTCCGCCGCCGGCAGGATCATGGCGAGCACGTTGTTAAATTCATGCGCCACTCCCTCTGCCAATGCGCCAAGTGTTTCCAGTTTCAGCGCACGTCGTTGATGGTCTTCGGAACTTGAGGTCTGTGTCATTGGTACGCGGTCCTTTGTACGATCGCACAGCGTGATAGAACGGTGGACGCTTTTCACCGCACATGTGTTGGTTGTTGCGGCCTGCCGCGATCCCGTCAGATAGTGACCTCCGTATTCGGGCCGGCGTCGGGCTGCGTCAATGTCGCCTTCCGCCTCTCGAGCCAGCCGATCGCCTTATCCTTGAACGTATCGACTCGTGTATTCATTGCATCGGCGTATGCATCGACCTTCCCCTTGAGGGCGTCGGCATAGTCCGAACTCCTGCGTGAAATATTCCTTCTTGTCACCGCCCCCTTCTCGGGAGCGAACAGCATTCCCAAGACGGTTCCCGCAGTGACACCAGCGAGCGTTCCAAGTATGATCTTTCCTGATTTCATCGTAGTGATCCCTTTCGCATGTGTGACGAATGATGCCGTCGTGAGGCGGCCGCCGTGATCAGTGAAGAAGCGTCTTGCGAAATGTTGCGACTTCCCCTTTAACGGAATCGAGCGTCTGTGTGACAGTCTCAGACAGCTCTTCGAACGAATTCTTGATCTCATCCGCATACGTCGTGGCGTGCTGGGAAATTCTACGACGGGTGATGGAACCTTTTGCCGGTGCAAAAAGTATTCCCGCGAGTGCGCCCGCAGCCAGGGCCGCCAATGCTACTTTGAGTGATTTCATAATGCTCTCCTTTGTTGTTGGTTAAGCTGGCATTCAAGGCGATTCTCGTCTGGAACCCCCCTGTGTGGATTATCCTGCCATACTGTATAACAAATAAAATAGAGAGAAGTGTCCCGATTTGTAATCCCTCGAAGGGATGATAATGGATCTAGTGCTTTAGAACGGGAGCGGTGCCTCGCATGCCGCTCCCGTTGAGGTCAGTCGAACAGCCCGTCGATCGAGAGATAGCGTTCACCGGTATCATAGGAAAATGTGAGCACGGTACTGTGCGCGGGAATCTCAGGCAATTTCTTCGCGACGGCGGCAAGCGATGCCCCGCTTGAAATACCAACGAATAACCCCTCTTCTTTCGCCGCCCTGACGGCATAGGTGAATGCCTCTTCCTTCGAGACCTGTATGACGCCGTCGAGGATGTCCGTGTGGAGATTCTTCGGAATGAATCCGGCCCCGATGCCCTGGATCGGATGGGGACCCGGCGTTCCGCCGCTGATCACCGGAGAAAGCGCAGGCTCGACGGCAAACACTTTCAAGGAAGGAAATCTCGCCTTCAGCACGTTGGCGACTCCCGTAATGTGTCCCCCGGTACCGACACCGGTGATGAGGTAATCGATGCCCTCGGGAAAATCGTTGAGGATCTCCTGCGCCGTCGTGCGTTCGTGTACATCTATGTTCGCCTGGTTCTCGAACTGCTGGGGGACCCATGAATCCGGAATACCGGCCGCGAGTTCCTTCGCCCTCTCAATGGCGCCGCGCATGCCCTTTTCCTTCGGCGTCAGCTCAAGCTTCGCTCCATACGCGGTGAGGATCCGCCGGCGCTCGATTGACATCGAATCGGGCATCACAAGGATCAGCTTGTACCCCTTTACCGCCGAGACCAACGCAAGCCCGATCCCCGTATTGCCCGAGGTGGGCTCGATGATCGTGCTCCCTGCATTGATGACGTTCCTGCGCTCGGCGTCTTCAACCATGGCCAGTGCGATACGATCCTTGATGCTTCCGCCCGGATTGGCGCGTTCCAGCTTCACCCACACGTTCTGATGCGTCGGATAGAGTCTGTTGACCCTTGTATGGGGGGTGTTGCCGATTGTTTCGAGTATGGAGGCTGCTTTCATGGATGGAAGTCCTTTCTTCTTAGTATGATGTGCATTCACGCCCTATGCCCGTGTTGTAATAAACACGAATAATCCTTCGGGGGTTCGGGCTGACGGCGAATTAAGGGAAAAGTGTATGGACGGGGTCAACAACAACAGGGGCGACACCCGACGAGACGCGGGGCATCGTTGCACAGGACGGGCCTGCACACAAAGAGGAGGAACAGAAAAATGTGTTCGCTGAAAAGGGTCGACATGTACGTGGTGAGATCAGTATGGCTCAGAACTTCGAATATCAGACTTTATAGTATTAAAGATAGACATTTTTTTCTTGTAGTCAAGTCCGCGCCTTGACTTCATTTAAATCGAACGCCGGGGCGCAATGCATTGCGCCCCGACCCGAACGATGCATCGATTCTCTTTACGCAAGCATGTCGATTGTGCCGCCGACAGCATCGTACTTCGCCTGGCCCTGTTGGTTGAACGTCGCCGCCTCGTCCTCGGCGGCCGCCAGCAGTTCCTCGATGGAGATCTTCCCGTCCTTGTTCGTATCGAGTTTGTCGTACACTTCCGCAGCCGAAGACGCGCTCGAAGCACCGCCCGATGGCGGCGTACCCGACGGAGGCGGCCCCGAAGGTCCGGCGCCGCCCGCCCCGGCGGACTTCCGTTCCGACTCTTTCGCCGCCATGAATGTCTCGTTTTCGCTTTCGGAGATGGCACCGTCGCCGTCCGTGTCCACCTCTTTCATCAGCTCCGTCACATCCGTCGCTTCGCCGGTGCGTGAAACGCCCGCGGACAATTCAAGCGAGTCGACCTTGCCATCCTTGTTCGCATCGAGTTTGTCGAACATCTCCTTGTGCTTCGCCGCCGCCGACGTTGTGCCCAGAGACGAGAGTACGGATGAAACGGATGAAGATACTGAATTAACCATTGTGAATATCCTCCGAGTAAGTGTGTGTGTGCAATCATGTCTTCCCACACATACATCATCGGCGGCGTAACTTGCACGGTGAACCGTTTAACAAACATTTAACACCCTTAACAATATTCACGCATTCCGGCACCGGAAGGAGATGCACGCGCATGCTCACCCCGCGAATTTGTAGCCGAATCCGTGGACGGTGAGAATGAATTTCGGGAATTTCGGATTTTCTTCGAGCTTCTGCCGCAGCCACGTCACGTGGGTGTCTATCGTGCGCGTCGTCGGCATCGATTCGTAGCCCCAGACGTTGTTGAGGATCACCTCGCGCGACAGCGCAGTGCCCCGATGTTCGATGAAGAAGCGAAGCAGCTGGAATTCACGCGCCGACATCTCGATCACCGTGTTGCCGTTTCGGATCTCCATCGTCCTGAAATCGATAGTGAACGGCCCGAACGAATACGACGCCGTCGTGGCTCCGGGCGCACCCGACGGCGTCGGCCGCTTCAGGATCGCCTCCATCCGCGCCAGCAGTTCGAGCATCTCGAACGGCTTCGTGAGATAATCGTCGGCTCCGAGTTTGAAACCGACAACCTTCTCGTTCACCTGGCCGCGCGCCGTCAGCATGAGCACCGGCGTCAGCACATCCTGTTTGCGCAGGTCACGCAGCACGTCGAACCCGTTCTTTTTCGGCAGCATGACATCCAGCAGGATCAGGTCGAATTTCCCTCCGGCCGCCATGAGTTCGCCCTTGTCGCCGTCGCCCGCATGAAAGACCACATAGCCTTCGCTCTGAAGCCTGTCCGTCAGCGTACGCACGAGGCCGCCCTCATCTTCCACAAGCAGAATACGTTTTCCCTTGATGCTCATTCTTCTACTCCTTCGTGTGGTGGAAAGGGAAGCAGGATCGTGAACGTGCTCCCCGCGTTCAGCGTACTTGTAACCGTTATCCGCCCGCGGTGTGCGTCGATGATGTGTTTCGTGATGCTCAGCCCTAGTCCGTTTCCCTGGATCTGCCCGTCGACGGCGTTGCGCGCCCGGTAGAACGGTTTAAACACATTCCCGATATCTTCGCGTGCAATTCCCATCCCCTTGTCGGTCACCGTAATTTGGACGAACGACGCACGGCCGCGCATCGTGCGGCGCGCGTCGACGCCGATCCGGATCTTCCCGCCGCTGTACTTGACGGCGTTCAACGTGAGATTTTCGATGGCCGATTGCAGCGCATCGGCATCCCCGAGAATTTCAGGGAGCCCCGGCTCGGTCTCGACGTTGATGACGGCGTCGTCGTTCACGATGAGCCGTTGCATCTTCGCGACAGCCTCCTCGATCACCGTGCCAATGTGGGTCGGTTGCAGTTCGTAGGCGAGCCTGCCGGATTGTATACCCGCATACGTGAGCGCCTTTTCGACCATTTCCGACAGACGCGTGACCTCCTTCTTGATCAGGTCGCCGTACTGCTGTGCGCGTTCCCGTTCACGGATCACGCCGTCGGCAAGATTCTCCCCTGCCGCCTTCAACACCGCAAGTGGTGTGCGCAGTTCGTGCGAAACGCCCGCCACGAATTCCATCTGCTGCTGCGCAAGCCGCTGCGCTCTGCCGGCGGAAATGAGGAGGAACACCACGCTCGATCCGAGCAGCACAAGCACGCTGAAACTGATCGCGAGGCTGCGCATCCGGTTGCGGTTCACCGCCGTCTCGAGCGAACCGTCATGATGGCGAACATGGATGTGGAAGAGTCCCCGAGCGTTACCGATGCGTTCTCCGCCGTCGGGCCCTGCCGCGCGGCGCATGTCGCCGTACCCGGGCCCGCCGTCATGTTCCCCCGGCCTCCCTCCGCCCGGCCCGTCTCTGCGGACTTCCTTCGGAATAGAGGATAATGGCATGGGTGGGAATCGCACAAGCGGTTCGACGATGTCGGCGGTCGCTATGAGCGTCGATGGTTCGATGCCAACCGTGCTCCATATCGACCGGTGCGCATCGTCCGTAACGGCAATATCGTACGAGGAGATCGACACCGATGAAAAATGCGATTGTATGATCCGGGTAATATACGATGTCGAAAAATACCCTGTATCGACGGTCACGAATGCTGCCGAGCCCGGCCTTCCCTGTATGTCGATGCCGATCGCCGACAGGTCCCTCATGACGTACAGCGAAGTGCGCTCGTTGGCGGCGATCCTCACGACACGATCCGCCTGAGGGATCTCCGTAATGCGAACCTCATCCATCAGCAGTGCGGGAGACGACGTCCGCCCGCGCCATTGCACGATGCGCTCACGGACTGTGCGCGTGATGACCTCGTCCGGCCCGGCAAGCGGACCCGCAAGGGTGCGCATCGCCTCCGTCATGTCCATGCTCGCTTCCATACTGCAATGGAACGCCGCCATCCGGATATTGTCCTGCATCCGCTTGTATTCCTGCCTGCTCAGTTCCCCGAGCCAGGTGTACTGCAGATAGGCGAGCAGCGGCAGGATCACCACCATGGCGATCGTAACAACGACCGCGGCAAGATTGAATTTCTTCGGGATGTTCATGGATGCAATATACGCAGCAAATCCTTTTTCTCCACCTGGGCTTAACAATTTTAACAAACACTTGTCATCCTTAACAAACAATTCACACGCTTTTAACTCGGCGAATCGCCGATTATGCGATACTGTCATACAATCGGTTTTTATAAGGCGAGATTCATCTCGCCCATTTTCAGATCGGAGATGCATTCGTGAAACATGCCATCGTTTTCAAAAAAAAATACATGCTGTTCGCCCTTGCGCTCCTCTGCGTCCCAGCGGCGTTCTATCTCTTCAGCGGCTCCGCATCCCGCGAGGCGGCCGGGTACACATTCGTCCCGCTCTCCACGGGCACTATCGAAAGCACGATCTCGAGCAGCGGCACGCTCAGTCCCGTCACGCAGGTCGAGATCGGCACGCAGGTGTCGGGAACAATTTCGCGCATCTTCGTCGATTTCAACGACCGCGTCCATGCGGGCCAGGTGCTCGCGGTGATCGATACGAGCGTACTCGTCCTCGCCGTGACCGACGCGCAGTCGGGATACATGAGGGCCGACGCCTCGCTGGAGGAAGCGGAGGCGAACGCGGCGCGCGGCGCAGAACTGTTCAGGAAAGGAATGCTCTCTGCATCCGAGTACCAGTCGGTGAAGACGACGCTCAAGACGGCGCAGGCATCCATGACCTCCGCACACTCCGCCCTCGAGCGCGCGAAACAGAACTTCACCTACGCGATCATCCGCTCCCCCATCGACGGCACCGTCACCGCACGCTCCATCGAAGTCGGCCAGACCGTCGCGGCAAGTTTTGCAACCCCGACGCTCTTCATCATCGCGCAGGACCTGTCCAAGATGGAGATCAAGGCGCTCGTCGATGAAAGCGACATCGGCCTCATCGTCGTCGGACAGGACGTCCGGTTCACCGTCCAGGCATATCCGAAGCGGACATTCGTCGGAACGGTGAAACAGGTCCGCGTGCAGCCGACGACGAACTCGAACGTCGTCAATTACACTGTCGTGGTGTCGGCCGACAACAGGGACAATCTTCTGCTTCCCGGCATGACGGCAACGGTGACTTTTGTGGTGAACCGGAAGACGGATGTGCTGCGTGTGCCAAATGCGGCGCTCCGCTTCACGCCCGGCGCCGGGGAACTCGCCGCCCTCGCCCGGCTGTCCGGCGGCCGCACCGAACCTCCGCCCGATGGTCCGCCGCCTGCACAGGGAGACATGAAACGTCTCTACTTCATGGACAGCACGAACACGATCGCCGTGGAGCCCGTCCTGACCGGCATCACGGATGGTTCCTTCACGGAGATTCTGCGCTCCCGCACGCTGAAGGAGGGAATGAGTGTGATCAGCGGTTCCGATTCCCCGTCGGCGGCGAAGACCGCGTCGTCCGCACCGAAGATGCAGAACGGCCCCCCGGGCGGTATGCCTCCGCCCATGTGATTCAATTTCGCGCGCGTTGGTCCCGGGGATGCACCGCCGTGCGCCCCTTCGTTACTCTCACTATCGGAGCCGCTATGCTTTCTGTCCGCCCCCTGCTCGAATCGTCGCTGAGCAACATCGTCCGCAATGGCATGCGCAGCATCCTCACCGCCCTCGGCATCATCATCGGCGTGAGCGCCGTGATCATCATGGTCGCCATCGGCCGCGGATCGGAGAAAAAAATTCAGGACGGCATCAGCGCGCTCGGCACGAACCTCATCATCGTCTTCCCCGGCACCGCCACGACCTCCGGCATCAGCCGCGGCGGCGGCAGCTTCTCCCACTTCACGTTCGACGATGTGGACAAGCTCAAGAAGGAAGCCTCGTTCATCAGCGGCGTGTCCCCCATCGTCCGCGCTTCAGGCCAGGTCGTCGGAAACGGGAATAACTGGTCGACAAGCATCCAGGGGGTCTCGGAGGATTATTTTGCGATACGCAACTGGCAGCTCGCACAGGGCGAGTTTTTCGACGACGACGATGTGAAGGCGAACAAGAAAGTCGTGCTCCTCGGGAAAACCGTCGCAGACAACATCTTCCCGTCCGAAGATCCCACCGGAAAACAGATACGCATCCGCAACACGCCGTTCATCGTCGTCGGTGTGCTCAAGGCGAAGGGACAGAGCGGCATGGGGAACGACCAGGACGACATCATACTCGCGCCGGCAACCACCGTGTTCTACAGGCTCAAGGGGGGACAATTCATAGACATGATCAACGCGGGCGCGGTATCGACGGAGCGGATGCAGGAGGCGCAGAACGAGATCGAAGGAATCCTTCGCGACGCGCACCGCATTCAGGACGGGCAGACGGATGATTTCACGGTCCGCAACCAGGCGGACATCACGGAGACGGCATCGGCCACGGCGCAGGTGATGACGCTCCTGCTCGCCTCGATCGCCGGCGTCTCGCTCTTCGTGGGGGGGATCGGCATTATGAACATCATGCTCGTCACCGTCACCGAACGCACGCGCGAAATAGGGATACTCAGGGCCATCGGCGCGACGGCAGACGACGTCCTCGCGCAGTTTCTCACGGAAGCCGCCGTACTCAGCCTCGTCGGCGGTCTCGCCGGCATTGTTGTCTCGGTGGCGGCATCGTATCTTGTGGAGCGTTTCTCGGTGCTGACGACGGTGCTGTCGGTGGACGTCATCGTCGCCGCCGTCGTCTTCTCGGGTATCGTGGGTGTGTTCTTCGGATATTACCCCGCACGCAAGGCCGCGTCAATGAATCCGATC
>JAVBYH010000379.1 GCA_030824175.1 Bacteroidota bacterium
GGCGGGACAGCATCGTCTACGCCCCATTCTGATGACGACACTGACGATGGTCTTCGGCATGCTCCCGATCGCCCTTGCGACGGGCGCGGCCTCGGAATGGAAGAGCGGCCTGGCCGTCGCACTCATCGGCGGTCTGACAAGCTCGATGTTCCTGACGCTCATCGTCGTCCCCACTGTGTATGTGGATCTTGAACGGTTTAAAATATTCGCGCTTACTTTCATGAAGACGATGTTTGGAAAAAAACTTTCGCCTGCGGCGACGGCCTCCGTCATTCTGCTCGCGATCGCAAGCGCGTGCGGCGTGCCTGCCTCGGCACAGGTCCGGACCTTGACGACGATGGATGCGGTCTCCCTTGCGATCGGGAAGAATGCACAGATACGCATCGCCTCACTCGAGGCGCGGAGATCGGAAGAGGGCGTCCGTGAAGCATGGGGCGCGCTGCTGCCGACGCTCTCCGCCGAAGCCACCTATACGCGGTACATGGAATTGCCCGTCATGTTCTTTCCAACGATCTCGGTGGACGCCGCCACCGGATCCTTCTCGTTCACCGAACCGTCGACGGCCATGGAGATGGGCGCGAAGAATGAGTACATCGCATCTCTCGGCGCCGTCATGCCGCTCTTCAGGGCAGACGTGTACGCGGGGATCCGCGCAGCACGCGCGAGGGAACACATGGCAACAGAGGATGTGCGGGCGGGAAAGGCCGACATCATCGCCGCCGTGAAACGGACGTATGCAAACATCCTGCTCCTTCGAGCGCAGCAAGATGTTGTGGCGCAAAGCATCACGCGGCTCGAAGAGACGCTGCACGAGGCGCGCAACCTGTTCCTCCAGGGATTCGCCACGGATGTCGACACCCTCCGCGCGTTCGTTACATGGGAGAACCAGAAGCCTGCGTTCATCAAGCTTGAGAATGCGATCGCCTCATCGACAACGATGCTGAAAACGCTCATCGGACTCCCGTCCGATGAGGACATCGTTCTCGCAGACTCATTGGACTATCATCCCGGCGTCGCCGCCTCGTATGCGACGGCGTACAGGTCGGCTCTTGCCGCACGGCCGGACCTGATGAAGCTCTCGCATCAGGCCGCTGCCGCGGAAGCGCTGAAGGACGCGGAGGCGGCGGCCCACCTGCCGTCGCTCTCCCTGTTCGGCCGGGTGCAGACGCAGGATCAGCAAAATGATTTCGCCTTCTCCCGCTACACGTGGCCGGTCAGTTCAATGGTCGGACTGCAGGTGTCCATTCCCCTGTTCAACGGATATCGCACGGCGTCACGAGTCGAGCAGGCGGAGCTGTCGCGCATCCAGACAGAGACGGCCCTGGAGCAGATGAAGGAAACGGCGGGCGCCGAGATCCAGATCGCCCTCGGAAATCGCGCCGAGGCCGAACGCCGCCTCGCGTCGTCCGCCGCAACGGCGCAGGCGGCCGAACGCAGTTATCAGAAAACACGGAGCCGCTGGCAGCAGGGATTGTGCAGACAGATCGAAGTATCCGATGCGAATCTTATGCTCAACCAGGCACGACTCGACCGGCTCCAGGCAATCACCGATTGCATCGTCGCCCGGACCGAATTTGAAAAGGCGGCCGGTCTGCTCGTCCCGTAATTCTGTTGTTGATTCACGATGAAATATGCGCTACTTTTACACAAACCAATCATGCATATGCGCTTACCCTATCCGCTCAGGCCCTCGTCCATGTGGCAGGCCCGCCTGCTCATTCCGCCGCTGTTCCATACGTTCGCCGACGGCGCGGGCATACTCCTCGCGCCGGCGATCTCCTCGGGATGGTTCGCCCAGAAACCATTCTGGTCCCAGTACATCCCCGAATTTATCGCCGGGACGACGGGTATGTACGCCATCACGGAAAGCAACTATTGGGCGTACTACTATCTCGATCGGGTGCTGCCGTGGGAAACCGAGCCCGGCAAACGCCTCGGCGCCCAGCTCCTGTTCTCACTCCTGTTCTCCATCATCGCAGCCATGATCATCCGCGAGGTGCTTATCTGGTTCCATCCCGGACATCCCCAAAGCGGTGTGGAAGGACTCGTCGTGCTCACGGCCGCCACCTCGTTCATCCTCAGCGTCATGTTCCTCGGAATGTTCGTCTTCCACCGCATGAGCGCCTCCATCGTCGAGGCGGAACAACTCAAGCGCGAAAACCTGATAGCCCAGAACCAGGCCCTGCGCCAGCAGATCGACCCGCATTTTCTCTTCAACAGCATCACGACGCTCACCACACTGATCGAAGAGGATAAGACGATCGCGATCGATTTCGTGCGGCGCATCGCAAACGTCTATCGGCACGTGCTGGACAGCAAAGAGCACGATCTCGTGGACCTGCGAACGGAGACGGAACTTGCCCGCGATTATGCATTCGCCTTCGAACTGCGGTTCGGCAGCAACTTCATTCTCTCCATCTCGATCCCTGACGATGCGATGGCATACAGGATACCTCCCCTGACGCTGCAGATCCTTGTGGAGAACGCTGTAAAGCACAACGTCATCTCCGGCGACCACCCGCTGACAATCCGCATCGAACTGGAGGGGAAATCGAAACTGATCGTGCGCAACAACCTCCGGCGCAAACAGTCTCACAGTTCGCCCACGCACATCGGATTGAAGAATATCCTGGCGCGGTACAAGTACGTGACGGAAGGAATCGTGGAAGTGATCGAGAACGAACGGGAATTCATCGTTAAACTTCCCCTGGTACACCCATGAGAGTGATCATCGTCGAAGATGAACTTCCCGCGGCGAGGGCTCTCGTAAAGCTCCTGAAGGACGCCGATGCGTCCATCACCGTCGATACGACGCTCGACAGCGTCGCTGCCGCCACATCCTGGTTCAGGAGCAATCCGGCGCCCGATCTCGTCTTCATGGACATTCAGCTTGGGGACGGGTTGAGCTTCGAGATATTCGAAACCACTGCCGTCGGCTGCCCCGTCATTTTCACGACGGCGTATAACGAATACGCCATCCGCGCGTTCAAGCTCAACAGCGTCGATTACCTCCTGAAGCCTGTGCATCCGGCCGAACTCGCACACAGCCTCGAAAAGTTCAAGACACTCCACGCCTCCTGCGGCGGCGTCGATCGCACGGAAAAGGATCTGCTGCATGTCCTCAAGAACATCCGGCTCGGGGAGCACGCATATAAAACACGCTTCCTCGTTCCGTTCCGCGATCAGTTCGTCTCCATCCCCGTCGAGGAAATATCGTATTTCTCCTCCGAGCATAAGAATACGTATTTGGTCACGCGTGAACAGAAAAAACATTGCATCGATCTACCATTGGAGGCGCTGGAGGCGGAGATCGACCCGCGGACGTTTTTCAGGGTGAACCGGCAATATATCGTCAGCTACCCGTCAATCGCCGCAGTGCACTCGTACTTCAACGGAAAATTGAAGCTCTACGTGCGCGGCTCAGACGAAGAGATCATCATCAGCCGCGAACGCGCGACGCATTTCAAGGAATGGCTCGATCGATGAACCCATTCCCGGCGACGCCGCAACTCTGCACATCATCATACTTCATCGGTACCATGACACGAAAGGGAAACAGACAATGGATTGGCTGGAAGGAATAAACGCGGCCGTGACCGTGTGTGACGCCGAGGGAACGATCCTCTATATGAACGACAGATCGGGGCAGGTGTTCAAGGACGACGGCGGGAAGGATCTCATCGGAACGAGTCTCTTCGGTTGCCATCCCGAGCCGGCCCTCGCAAAGCTGAAGGACCTGCTGCGCAGCGGGAGCACGAACGTGTACACGATCGAAAAGAACGGCGTCAGGAAACTCATCTACCAGGCGCCGTGGACGCACGAATCCGTCGTCGGCGGTATGATCGAAATATCGATCGAGCTACCGGCGGACATGCATCATTTCATCCGAACCTGACTGCGGGCACGCGCAGACACACGGCACCGCAAAGGGGAACCGTGTTGTGCGCGAACGATCACTTCCGGGCGATCACAAGCATTTCGAAATCTTCAGTCGTCAGCGCGTCGCCCCGCGAAAAGGCCCCGAGCTTCGCCCCGAAAATGTCGATCGTCTTGAAGCCGAGGGATTTCAGCAGCCATGTGATCTCGCTCGGCACATAATACCGTTCGGTGCACGTCAATTCTTTCATGTTCCCCGAATCGTCTTCAAACGTCGTGACGCTGTTGTCGCGGAACGTCATGAGGTCGAACGAATTGTTCCCGTACACGGCGTTGCCTTCCTGCGTGCTCGATGCGAGAAAATCCTTCACCGAATGAAACAGGGGGAACAATCCGTTGAGCGTCGTGAAAATCAGCGTTCCTTTTTCCCTCAACGCCGTCGAGGCGTTCTTCAGGATCGCATAATTCAACTCGTCGGTTTCCATGAGCGGAAAGCCGCCTTCGCACAGCATGATCGCCGCATCGAACGCGCCGGCGAACGGCAGCGCACGCGCGTCATGCTGTTGAAAATCGCATGCGAGGCCAAGCGCCGCGGCCTTCTCCCTGGCGCGCACGAGCATCGATTCCGACAGATCGATACCGGTGACGTTGTATCCCCGTTTCGTCAGTTCGATGGAATGGCGCCCGGTGCCGCACCCGATATCGATGATCTTCAGCGACCGATCGAAGCCGATTTCCCGTTCGATGAAATCGCATTCACCCATCGTGCCCTGCGCAAAATTTTCACTGTCGTATTTTTTGCCGTAATTCTCGAACAGCTCCTCGTACCATTGCTTCATTGTCGCTAGCCTCCGTTTTGTGTGAGTTGAATCAATGGAAAAAAACCCTGCATTCTCACGGGCGTGAAGCCGCCGCGTCGGACTCGAGCTGTCCGATGAGGAAGACGAGCGCGGCGAGGGGCGTCGAGAGTTTCTGAGGCCGATCGCGCATGAAGGCCTCCATTTCCCTGAGAGACTTTTCGAGCAGATGGAATTTCAACAGGTACTCGAGATCTCGTTTGTCCGCTGGAGCGATCTTGAACGGCCGGATGGTCTTGAGATATTCCCGGACGAAGATCGTACTCACCCACAGCCACCATTGTTTCGCATACGGTTCCAGCTCGGCCGCACCCTCCGGCCGCGTCGTCGAATACTGATGGAATCCGGTGTACACCGCGTAATGCAGCGACCAGATCATGGATGCCACATCGAGCAGCGGGGAGGCCTTCGTTTTCCGCTCGGCCAGCGACTGGGTCCATGCGCCGTCGAAATTCACGACGATGAAATCCTTCCCCGTGTACCCGTACTGCCCGAGATTGAGATTCCCGTGCACGCGCATTCTCGATGCGCCGATCCTTCGATCCAGTAGCCGGCGGATGAACGAGAGCATCGCGGGTTCCGCCTCGATCACCGCAGTCATCCCGTCGGCATGCTCCTCCCTTAACAGCGCGGCATTCCGCTTCATCTCACGGACCGTATGCTTGATGAGATTCCTCGCGGTCTGGTAAAGCGAGCGCTGATAAATGTCGTTGAACTGCTCCGGCGCGAAGGCCGGATCCCCCGTGAGCGCGCTCAGCGCGCCATGCAGTTCCCCGGTCCTTCGAGCGATGAGGCGTATCATCTCCGCGTAGATCAGCTTCGTCAAATTCGCCGTCTCGCGCTCCATGTCTATGAACTCGCGCTGATTGAAGACCGTCTTCTCGGTCAGATGGATTGAACGCGTCGTTTCATTTTTCGTGATCACCTCGTCGAAGTAATTCTTGATCGAGTCGAGCACGAGCCTCCACCCCACGCCCAGCTCGCCCCCGTATTCCTTCACCAACCCGAGCGAGATGCGCCGCGATTCCGCATGCTTGTACGTGATCTCGCCGACATAGAGCGGGATATTCCTGAACACGCTCCGTTCGCCGAGCGTACGGAGTATTTCAACATCCGGATTCGTCCCTTCCTCGAGCCTGCGGAAAATTTTAATGGCGATCGAGCCGTCATACACGATCTGGCTGATGTTGCCGTCGTCGGAAAGGAGGATGCTCTGCGGAGGGCCCGTCATACGACCGGCGGCGGCCTTGATCCGCGAATCGACGGCGCACTGGATCTCGCCCCCCTGCGTCTTTATCGCGGCCTTGTGCATGACTGCATGGAAGAGTATCTGCCTGAAGTGCTCGTCATTCACGCCGTCGAAAAGCAGCCACTCCTCTTCGCGCAGATGCACCCTGGCAATCACGGCGCCGGGATGCTCCTTGCGGATGTGGCCCGCCTTCTCGCCTGCCGCGGCGGCTATCGGCAGGAGGAAATATTCGTACGCCTTGAAGAGGTAATGGATGCGAAGCACGACAAGGACCCCCTCGGATGCTCCGTCCGAGAGCCGCATCACATCCGCGATCGTCACGCTCTGGATATCGAATTCGTTCCCCTTCGTCCACTCCTGTCTCCTGATGAAGTCGGGGAGGACCGCGTTCTCAAATTCATCCCTGCCCGGCTTCACGAGCACATCCTGCCACGCATCGCGAACCCGGAGTTCCGGAATGGCCGCCTCGGCCGCCTGCTCACTGAGCACTTCGCGCTTTTCCTTCGCGAGGATGAACCAGTAATAGTCGTACCCGGTCAGCGTGAGCATGTACGGTGCACCGTCCCTGATGACGGGAAACTTGTTCCTGCTGAAGGCTTCGATGGGAGTATACCCGGCGAAGTGGTCGAGCGGCAGCTCAACAACCTGAGAGAAGCGCGACAGATTTGCGACGACGAGCATGATATTGTCGTCGAGCGCCCTGATGTACGCAAGCACCTTCTTGTTCGAGGCGGGGAGGAAGTCGATGCTCCCCCGTCCGAACGCCTTGTGATTTTTCCTGAGCGCGATGGCCCGCCGCATCCACCACAAGAGCGACGACGGGTTACGCATCTGCACGTCTGCGTTCACCGCTTCGTAGTGGTACTCCGGATCGATGATGACAGGCAGAAAGAGTTGTTGCGGATTCGCATCCGAAAATCCGGCATTGCGGTCGGAGCTCCATTGCATGGGGGTGCGCACCCCGTTCCGGTCGCCGAGATAGTAATTGTCTCCCATGCCGATCTCGTCGCCGTAATACACGACCGGAGTCCCGGGAAACGAGAAGAGGAGAATATTGAGAAGCTCGATCTTCCGTCTGTTGTTTTCCACCAGCGGCGCAAGCCGCCGCCTGATGCCGAGATTGATGCGGGCGCGTTTGTCCTTCGCATAATAGTTATACATGTAGTCGCGCTCCCTGTCCGTCACCATTTCGAGTGTCAGCTCATCGTGGTTGCGAAGGAAGATCGCCCACTGACAGGTATCGGCGATGGGAGGTGTCTGCTCGACGATGTCGGTAATCGGAAACCGGTCCTCCATCTGCAATGCCATATACAGCCGCGGCATGAGCGGGAAATGAAACGCCATCTGGCACTCGTCTCCGGCGCCGAAATACCGGACGGCATCTTCCGGCCACTGGTTCGCCTCGGCGATCAGCACCCTGTTCTCGAACGAAGAGCTCACATGATCGCGCAGCAGTTTCAGGAATGCGTGTGTTTCGGGAAGATTTTCACAGTTCGTCCCCTCCCTCTCGTAGAGGTACGGCACGGCGTCGAGTCGGAGTCCGTCGACGCCGAGATTCAGCCAAAAGTCGACGACGCGGAACAGTTCCTGATGTACCGCGGGATTGTCGAAATTCAGGTCGGGCTGGTGTGCGTAAAACCGGTGCCAGTAGTACGCCTTCGCCACCGGATCGTACGTCCAATTCGATATTTCAAAATCACGGAAGATGATGCGGGCATCGGCATACCTGTCCGTTGTGTCGCTCCACACGTAAAAGTTACGTTCAACCGATCCCGGCGGCGCATGACGGGCACGTTTGAAGAACGCGTGCTGATCCGACGTATGATTCAAGACAAGCTCGGTGATGACCTTCAGACCCCTTGCATGCGCCTCGACGATGAAATCCTTGAAGTCGTCCATCACACCGTAATCGGGATGGATGCCGTAGTAGTCCGCGATGTCGTATCCGTCATCCTTAAGCGGAGACGGATAAAACGGCAGCAGCCAGATCGCCGTCACGCCGAGTTTTTCAAGATACTCAAGCTTCTGGATGAGTCCCCTGAAATCCCCCATCCCGTCCATGGAGCTGTCCTTGAATGCCTTGATATGGACCTGATAGATGACAGCATCCTTGTACCACAGGGGATCGGATATTCCTGCAACATCAGTCATGGAGATCCTTTCGCTTGCACGCCAACAATCGTCTTCGCCGCTCACATGAGATGCACGTCCCGATCGCCTAGAACGCCGTCACGATGCCGACGGCCGCCTGTCCGTATTTGTTGTCGAAATCATGCGTATACTCGCCGATGAGCCGTATGTTCCTCCTCAACATATATCCGAGCCCGAATGTGCCTGCGCTGCAGTTCAGCGATGCAATGTCGGAGTCCACCCAGTTATAGAGCGCGACGCCGTACCATTTGCTCTCGTCCCCGTGCGGCGTGTAGATGAGTTCGCCGAACATCCCTTCCGTCCTTGTATCGGCGAGTCCGAGATCCGCCTTGTCGTCCATCCTCCGGGCGTACTGCACATTCAGGTCGAGCTTGTCGCCGAGGCTCAGCGAGACGTCCGGCCCCCACATCGTGAAACTGTTTGTGAACCCGCGGCCGATATTGTCTTCAAGATCCTCCTTGCCCGCATACCCGAACGCGCCGACACGCACACCCTCGAAGATGTCCTGCGAAATGCGGCCGAACACGTTCTTGTACGGATCGTCGTCGAATATCTTGAAGCTGTTGGCGGCCCCGATGCCGGTGCCGTTCAGCACCTCCAGGATGATATCCGTGCCCGTGGGCAGGCCGTACGTGAGCATCACGCCCCTGTCGTACGTGAGATTCGCCTTCGACATACCGGGCCGTGATCTGTAGATTTGGTAGTCCTGGAACGTCAGCCTCAGCTCGCGCTTGAACAACGGATCGGAGACCTGGAACTGCCCGACATAGAGATCGAGATCCTGACCTAACAAATTATTGAACATGACGAATGCGTCCTCCATCCCCGCTACTTCGCCGCGCTCGCTGAAGAAGAAATAGAAATAGTACGAGATGTCGGTTGTGAGCTCTCCTCCCGAGAGGAGTTTCAAGAGGTACGGCGCGCTGAAATCCGACACGTCGGATTTCTGATTGTTGTATGTGACGTATCCCTCCATGCGCAATGCGAGCGGGATCTCCCTGAGGAGTGACAACTGCTCGTCGCCCGTCGGAACGTAGTAGCGCGGGGCGTCCTTGTCGCCGAGCACGAATCCGTTCCCCGCAAAGTCGGCGCCGTACGGCTTCAGCCGCGGGAACGGGGAATGACACGTCTGACAGCTCATCGAATACTTGCGCGCAAATGCGGGGATCGCCGTCGCGGTTTCCTGAACAAGAAGGAGCGCGAACACAGCAAGGAAGTAATACAGGCCTGACGCTTTCATGGCGCCTCCTTATGGCAGAATTGTGAGTTCGGTTGTGTGGTCATTCACCCTGACGATCTGCGATTCGCTCGCTGGCACGCCGAGGAAATCGGCCACGGGCTTCACGAGCAGCTGATAGTTCAGGACCGCCGTCACGCGCATCGCGCCCGGTGCCGCCGTGTCCGGGACCCTGAACGTGATCGTTTCGATCTTCGTCTCCCGGGGTCCGATCCTGTAGTCCACACCCAGCGACGCGGTGTTCCATTGCTGCATCGTCATCCGACCCTGCGGGTCGAAGTACGGCATCCTGAAGATCCTGTCGCCGGCCGGGATCCCGTCCCGCTGCACTCCCTTGAAGGCGGGATCGTTCAGCGCGATGCCCATGTCCTGATACGCGAGCACATCACCGCCGATGAGGTATTCCTCCCCTGGAAACCCTTTCTTGTCGACCTTCACATGGAACACCTGCCCCTTCGCATCCACCGCCTCAACATGCATCCAGACGATCCTGTCCTCCACCGATCCCGACGGAAATTTATGCCCCGTCTTCTGGTTGAACAATGCGACTGTGAATTTCACCGTCCCGCCCGGTTCGACCTCGCGGATGTCGGGATGAATGCGCAGCTCGACGACGCCGCGCACCTTCCCGGGATCGTGCGCACCATGGAAGAGATGGAGTTTCGCATCAGGGTATTTTTTGCCCATCGACGCTGTCTTGAATTCGGCCTTCGTCATGTGACAGTCCTGGCACTGCACCCCCTCCTTGTAATACGGCCCCTCCTTCCACTCGAGGTGCGTCGACTTCACCCAGACGCCGTACGGCGATTTCTCGTTGTGGCAGATGCCGCAAAAGTCGCCCGTCTTCATGATCGGCGTCACTTCGATCTCGTGCGCCGGAGATTTCATGCCGCCCTCGCGCGTCGCGAATTTCGTCTTCCCCGGCTTCATCACGTAATTGAAATTGAACGGCGTGTCTCCCGCGAAGCCCGAGATGCTGTGGCACACCTCGCACGAGACGGACTCGTTCGCCCGCGAATTCTTGCCCGGCAGCGGCGGCGGAACATCTCCCGACACGAACGACATCGGCGCATGACATCCGTTGCATCCGGCCTTCACTTCGGCAACCTTCGGATCCTTCTCGGCATGCGGAACGGCAAGCTTGAAATATTCGATCTCGTCCCACTCGTGCGTGTATGCCTGGGACATCATGCTCTGCTTCCACTGCTGATGAAAATCCGTGTGACACGATGCGCCGCAGAACGCGGGCTTCTTGAAGTCGTCGTACTTCAACGTGCCGAGACCGGTCTGTCCGCGCGCGGCCGATGAGAGAACGACGAACAGGATGAGCAATGGGATGTAGTTTCTTCGTTGTATCATGGCACCCTCCTGATTGGTTGTGGGTCAAATTAACCCGTCCTCACTTGATGTATACCATTTTCAGTATCCGGATGAAAGCGGCGGCTCCACCAGCCTCCCTCGCGAGCATCCGTATGAAGTAGACGCCCGAAGTAAGATGTCCGGGTGACGGATTGGCGCTTGCGGCCCTTATATCGACGGGTGAAAACACGATCCGATGATCGCCGCGATCGGCCATGCCTTGCTGCACCTCGGCAACGACCTCCCCCAGCACGTTGACGACATGAAGCGTAATGTGCGCCGGCGCGGCGAGTGAGTACCGGATCGTCGTCGATCCGTTGAAGGGGTTCGGATAATTCGGATAGAGCGTGAAGCCGGCCGGTCCCTCTTCCGCACGACCGTGTGATGTCACAATGCCGCCCTCGTTATAGACCGCCGCCCCCCCGGTGAGCGTACCAATCCATTTGTTGTGGAATTTATCGATGGCGATCGCAATCACGTGGTTTTCAGGGAGGGGCGAATTCGAGGCAGTGAATACCGTCCAGATCGTCCCGTTCAGCGACACAAGGCCGCCGCCGCTTGCGATCCAGAGAGTGGCGCGATCGATTCCGAGCGACCGTATGGCCCCTTGCGGCAAGCCGGAATTCATGGACGTATAAATATCCAAACCGCTGCCTCCGATTCTCACCAGCCTACCTCCGGGTGTTCCTCCCGTTCCCATCCATACCGTGTTTTTTTCATCGACGGCGAGCGCGTACGGAAAACTCGAGATGAGATCAGGATACTCCCTCAGCCGATAGTTCGTCAATCGCACACCGTCATACTTCCAGACAATGCCGTTAAAGTCCCCATGATTAAAATCGCCCACCCACAGGTTGTCGGATCCGTCGATCACAAGGGATTGGAGGGTTCCAATGAACTCCAACGTATCGACCGGCTGTAGCGACGAATTGAATTTCACGACTTCGTGTTCGCTCGCCGCATAATAATTGCCCGCCTTGTCCTTTACGACCCCCTTGATCAGCTTGCTTGTAAATAGGGTGCCGGCGCTGTCGATGCGCTTCCATTTCACCCCGTCAAAAATTCCCAGGCCGCGATCTGTTCCGACGAATACTCCTTTCTCATCGGCAAAGAGGGAGTGAATAACGGAGGAGGGTATGTTCGAATTGGTTGTATCGAACACCGACCACGACCTTCCATTGTACCGTGCCAATCCCCGTGTCGTCCCGAACCATATTGTACTGCCGCTGTCGACTGCGATCGCATTGATCTGATTGTCCGGAAGGCCTGAATTGGCCGTTGAAAAAACGGCCCATTCATCCGGCTGCATCCCGAAGACAAACGATACGCACGATAAATAGCAGATCACTTGGCGGATCATCGTCCCCATCCTTCCATTTCCCTTTTCATCAGTCTGCGGGAATGGGAACATTCCCGGCAGTCTGTCAGGGTGCGCTTCCTGTCCGATCGCTTTGTGTGAGATAGTGTTTCAGTTCGGCCAGGAGCTCATCCTTTGCTCGTTCATCCATGCAGCTTACGCAGCCGTAGATTGTTGATCCCTGTAGTGCAATGGATACCGGCCCGCTGTTCGGATCCTGAACATCGAACCAGTCGCCCGCGGATGTGATGCTCTCTCTCGGCACCTTCGAAAAGTATTCGGCGAGCGTCGAATCGGCATCGCTTTTCGATTTTTTTTCGATGATGAACGCCTTGCATGGTGCGCTCCCGCCGTACGATGCGGTATACACCGATCGGAGGAACCCGTATCCCAGAAAATTCTGCGCAATCAGTTGCTCGCTGTTCGCCACTTTTCCCTTCGCGGGAAACAGCCGAAGCGCCTGCGGAAGCGCTGCGCCCCGCTTCACGTGCCCCTCGATCCCACGTGCAATCGTCAGCAGATCGGTCCTGCTCGCACTGTCCGACTGATAGGACGAGAGCCGCAGATAGAACTCACCGGCGGTGAAATTCAGGATGGACGTCTGCTGATACCCCTGCGACCCGATCGCGAGGAAATTATTCTCCGGGCTTCGCTCCGCGGAGTAGATGCCGAACGCATTCTCCATGTCCCGATGCCTGTAGACTTCGACCTTCACCTCGCGGCCGGCACTTGTCTTGTACCGCGCAATGTGCAGGTCGACGAACGCATATTCGAGATAGAGGTCCGCAGCGCCGTCGATGATGTCCCACAGGTCGTTCGCGTCGTAGACGCGGCTTTCCTGGGACATGGTCCACCCCGGAACCTGCGGGAAGAGCTGTTCCTTGGCGCCGGCGGCACCCGCTGCGAAGAGGAACATACACAATGCGATCATATGAAGCTTTAACATCTGCGTATGCCTCAGGTTATGAAATGAATTCTGCGGGGACCTTCGTCAGGCGCATGATGTCGCCGATACGCTCGGAGAGCGCGAAGTCCTTCGCGCAGACAGCTGTGCATTCCGCGCACCCGGCGCAGGGATCGTCCCCGAGGCCCAGGCTTTTCAAGAGCGTGTGCGCCTGTTGATTGTCGGCGTACCCGTACGTGTACATGTACGCCCTCATGAGGTCGGGGATCGGCAGTCCCTTCGAACAATTCGGGACGCATTGCTGACATCCCTGACAATAGAGACCCTCGCGCAGACCGTCGAGGAGCGCCAGGTCCGATTGTTCGGCCTCGGTCAATGCGAGGTCGCGGTTCACGCCCGCGTTCATCGCAAGCTGATCGAAGTTCGTGATGCCGGGGATCGACGTCGTGATGTTCGCGTCGTTCATGACGAACTTGAGCGCAGCCCTGCAGTTCACGGGTTTCGTCCGCTCCTTGTCGTGGAATCCGCCGGCCATTGTCTTCATTGCGACGATGCCCACGCCGGCCTGTGCCGCCTCGGCGATCGCCTTCCGCACCTCCGCCAAATGCCCTTGTTTAAAATTGATGGAAGTAAGCACGACCTCGTACACGCCCGTCTCGATCGCCGCACGGATCACCTCGGGTTCGTTCCTGTGCGTCGACACGCCGACATGCTTCGCCTTCCCGGCCTTCTTCGCCTCCGTGACGGCTTCAAGCATTTCAGGCGACAGCACGGCGCTTCGCGAGGAACGATCATGCACATAGAGAATATCGACGTAGTCCATCTTCAGTCGCCCGAGGCTGATGTCGAGTTTTTCGAGGAACGCCTTCTTGACCGCGCCGGGTTCGGTCTCGCCGCCGCTGCCGGCGTCGATGGGTTTCACCTTCGTCGAGATCACGAACGATTCGCGCTTGTAGTCTTTGAAGATGTTCCCGAGCATCTCCTCGTTCTTCCCGTTCTGATATCCGTGTGCCGTATCGAAGTGGACCATCCCCGCGGCGATGGCCGCCTTGATAAGTGCGGGACTGTCGGCGCGCATCACGCCGAAGCTGACGATCGGCAGTTCGATGCCCGTCTTCCCGAGCTTACGCGTGATGACGGGCGCCTCGTCCGCCGCCGGTTCGGGCCGCGCGTCCTGTTCCTGCGCGATCAACGGGGATGCGAGCAAAACACCGGCGCCGCCGATCAGCGAATTTCTTAAAAATTTCCTGCGGTCGAAGTCGTTCTGTGCCATCGTTCTTCTCCATGAATGATCGGTTGATAGGCGGGTCATCGAATGAAGCGTAATATTGGAAGAAATAGTCTTTAAAACAATCGGCCCAGCACCTTGTCCATCACCCGGTTCGTCATCGCGCCCGTCCTTCCGGTGCTCGGGCATGTGCCCGTACCGCGAAGCTCGTCCACGATCGTCTGAATGAGCGGCTGTTGTATGTGGTCGGGATGCGGGATCTCGAAGTGATCGATCATGCCATTGCTCTCGAGCAGGATCGGCGTGTGCTGAAACGTCGGATACGTGATCCTTCCTTTTGAACCGACGATCTCCGTCACATCGATGTGCTCATGGGCGTTGAAACTCCACAGTCCGGCGCACTGAACACCGCCCTCGAATGCGAACGCAGCGCTCACAGTGTCCTCCGCCGTGTACAATCCTCCGCGGTTCGACGACGATCCCGCCGCCTCTACGATCGGGCCGAGGATGTACTGGAGGAGATCGATCATGTGCGCGCCGAGATCGACAAAATATCCGCCGCCTGCGATCGCCGGATCGACGCGCCACTGATAGGCTCCCTGCAGATCCTTTTCCGACGGCGGCTGATAGAATCGGATGTTCACCCCGCACACCGTCCCGATCCTGCCGTCATCGATGAGCGACTTCACATTCAGGAACCGGGGCAGCGCACGCCGATAGAAGGCCGTGAAGAGCGGAACCTTCGCGTCCTCACACGCTGTGATGATCTCAAGGCACTCCGCATAGCTGACGGCCATCGGCTTTTCGATGTACACCGGCTTGCCCGCACGTGCGGCGGCGAGCGCGTATTCCCTGTGCGAAGATGGAGGTGTCGCAATGTAGACCGCGTCGACATCCGCGTCGGCGATGAGCGCGGCCGCATCGTCGTACCACTTCGGGACGTGATGGCGGCGGGCATAGTCCTCGGCGAGCGCTCCGTTGCGGCGCATCACGGCCGTGAGCTCCGAACCGATCGCCTTCTGGAATCCTGGACCGCTTTTCACCTCGGTGACATCGCCGCAGCCGATGATTCCCCATCGAATTTTTTTCATCGTGTCCGCCTCTTAACAACATTGAAATACACCGACAGGCCGACTGCCACCACCGCCGAGGCGACTCCCTGCATCACCGTAAGGGCGCCGAAGAGATACGCGGCGGGATTGATCGAAGAGAAGAATACCCAATGATAGACGATTCCCGTCCAGAGCCAGAGCACAGAGAGGAACAGCAGAACAAGACGGCTCGCACGCGGGGAGCGGCGCATGAGCATCACGACCGCCGATACCGCCAACAGGACAAACACCCACTGGGCGGGCCATACGGCATTGTTATACCGGACAAACACATCAAAAAACTCTTCAATGCTGAACGGGATCTTCATGGCGCGTTCCTGAACTGTGTCTGCCCTGCCGCCGGCGTGCCGGATGCTGATACATGGCGCAATATTGGAAGAATTCGCGTGTTAAACAATCATTTTCGGCGCGCGCCCCTCCCAGCGCGCCTGCATTCGTCCCCCGACGCCTGCGCTTCGTCCCACGAATGCAACAAAAGACATGTCCGGAGTGTATATTCAGGTGGAGCGGAGTTTTGCGCTTCAAGGTATGGATTCGTGAGGAGGGGTTATGAACATCCGAAAAATGTTCGTTGTGCCGGCGGTGATGGCGGTTGCGCTCGCCGTCTCGATGCCGGCACGTGCAAACGATCCGACAGACAGGTCGGGCAAGCCGGCTTCGCACAAGCCGGTCGACTGGAAGAAACTCGGGAAACGATACGCGGAAAATTTACGGTCGTCGTGTGACGGTGTGCGCATTTCGGCGGCCAACTACATCGGTGAATATCGTCTCGACGGGGCCGTCGGAGATCTCGTGAACGTCCTCGTATCCGATCCGAACGAGGGCGCCCGGTTCGCCGCCGCGCTCGCACTCGTTCAGCTGGGAAACGAGGACGCGAATGAGGCGCTGGATCGCTCGGCAAAGGAGAACGACAATGCGGCCGTTGCCCAATTCTGCCGATCGTTGATCTTTGCACGCGGCGACAATTTCACCTTGCCCGTACGGTTTGCCGTGGAAGAGTAGCAACGGGATGAATGCGGCCGGGGGCGGTTATCCGGCCGCGTTCGTGTGCGGCGTGACGGGATCGTGCGAACTCCGGATGTCACCACCCTCCGCTCGAACCGCCGCCGCCGAAACTTCCGCCGCCACCGGAGAAGCTGCTGCTGCCGCTCGAGCGGCCCGAACCGGACCCCGACGACCATGATCCTCCGGATGATCGCCGCATGCCACTCGTGGCAGTGATGAACTTCGTCCCCCACGTCGTCGCAGGCAGCAGGAATTTCAGGATCGGATAGCCGATGAGGTATACGACAAACACGAGTATGCCGAGTTCCGGCAGCACGCCGCTGCCGAGCACGGCTGCGCCGCCTCCATAGAACGGAAGCAGGAACACGTACAGAAACCAGCCCTGAAATCCCTTCGTTCCGAGTCCGATCACGGTGAACAGACCCACAACGGAGAACCAGATCGAACAGAAGAACAGTGCGCCCCACATCGGCATTTCCTCCGCACTCTCGGACGATTCGTCCGTCGTCACCAGCGTGCCGTCCGCTCCGGCGATCATCGCGTAGACGCCTTCGCGCACACCCGCATCGAAATCCTGCTCCTTGAACCGGGGCGTAA
>JAVBYH010000362.1 GCA_030824175.1 Bacteroidota bacterium
TCGATCGACGGCGACACGGTGGTGCTGAAAAGGAACATCCATCTCGGCGTTGCCGTCGCGCTCGAGAAGGGCCTCATCGTGCCGGTGATTCGCCGCGCGGAGGAAAAAAATATTGCGGGCCTCGCTCGCTCGGTGTCCGATCTTGCGCAGCGCGCCCGGACGAAGAGGCTGCTGCCGGACGACGTGCAGGGCGGCACATTCACCGTGACGAATCCGGGCATGGTCGGAAACCTCTACGGGATTCCGATCATCAACCAGCCGCAGGTTGCGATCCTCGCGATCGGCGCAGTGAAGAAGCGGCCGGTCGTTGTCGGAGACGCGATCGCGATCCGGTCCATGGTGTACCTGTCGCTGTCGTACGATCATCGGATCATCGACGGCATGATGGGCGGCAGGTTCCTCGAGCGCGTCGTGGAACTGCTCGAGAACTACGATACGCAATCATCGATCTGACAATGAAGAAGACCAACCATGAGTGAAGTGATCATACAGGAAATACCGGCCCGGCCGGAACCCAGGGTGCGCAAGCCGGAGTGGCTGAAGGCGCGCGTGCCGGGCGGCGAACAATACGCGGAGCTCCGCAGGCTCATCGACACGCGCAAGCTCCACACGGTGTGCGAGGAGGCGCGCTGCCCGAACATGGGCGAGTGCTGGAACTCGGGCACGGCGACATTCATGATCCTCGGCGATACATGCACGCGGAGCTGCGGCTTCTGCGCGATCAAGACGGGGCGCGCATACACGGTGGACCTTGACGAGCCGGCCCGCGTGGGCGAGGCGGTCGGATTGATGAATCTGAAGCATGCGGTGGTGACCTCGGTGAACCGTGACGAGCTCTTCGACGGCGGCGCGGGCATCTTCGCCTCGACGATACAGGAGATCCGCAAGCGTCTGCCGGCGTGCCGCGTTGAAGTGCTCATCCCCGATTTTCAGGGGAGCGAGGAGGCGCTCAACATCGTGCTCGACGCGCAGCCCGACATCCTGAATCATAACACGGAAACGGTGCCGCGCCTCTACAAAACGGTGCGTCCCCAGGCGCAGTACCATCGCAGCCTCGAGGTGATCGAGCGCGCGAAGGCGCGGGGCTTCACGACGAAGTCCGGCGTCATGGTCGGGCTCGGCGAAACGAACGACGAGATCCTCGAAACGATGAGCGATCTTCATGAGGCAGGCTGCGACATCCTCACGATCGGCCAGTACCTGCAGCCCACGAGCGCCCATCTGCCCGTGCTGCGCTATGTGCATCCCGACGACTTCCTCATGTTCAAGGAGAAGGGGCTGGCGATGGGATTCAGGTACGTGGAGTCGGGACCGCTCGTGCGCAGTTCGTATCACGCCGCCCAGCAGGTCTGACGGCGGCATAGGAATGTATAGTGGATATCTGTTGTGTATTTTTTTTCGAAGGAGACGTGTAATGGCAAACGCCGCAGTGAAAGAATTAAAGGAAGCAAAGAAACCCCGATGGAAGGACCTCAATCTATCGGATGACGCGTTGATCGAGATGTACAAAAAAATGCTGACGATCCGCCGTTTCGAGGAGCGGGCCGCCCAGGAATACGGCAAGGGCAAGATCGGCGGGTTCTGCCATCTCTACATCGGCCAGGAAGCCGTCGGTGTCGGCGCCATTTCCGCCCTTCGCGAGGACGACTACATCTTCACCGCGTATCGCGATCACGGCCAGGCGATCGCCCGCGGCATGGATGTGAAGCCCGCCATGGCGGAGCTCTTCGGCAAGGCCACCGGCTGCTCGAGCGGCATCGGCGGTTCCATGCATTTCTTCGACGCGGAGCGTCACTTCATGGGCGGGTATGGCATCGTAGGCGGACATCCCCCGCTTGCTGCAGGCACGGCGTTCGCCACGAAATATCAGGGCAAGGATTCCGTCACGATCTGCTTCTTTGGCGAGGCATCGTCGAACCAGGGCGTCTTCCACGAAACGCTGAACATGGCGATGCTCTGGAAACTTCCCGTCATCTTCATCTGCGAGAACAACTGGTACGGCATGGGCACGGCGATCGAGCGCGCCTCCGCCGGCGGCGACCTCTACGACAAGGCGGCAGGCTACCACATGGACCGTGCGGCGGTCGACGGCATGGACGTCGTTGCGACATACAGGGCGGTCACCGAGGCCGTCCAGCGCGCACGTGCGAACAGCACGCCCACGATGCTCGAGGCGCGCACATACCGGTTTCGCGGCCATTCGATGTCCGATCCCGGTACGTACCGTTCGAAGGACGAGGTCGAGGAATACAAGAAGAGCGACCCGATCGTGACGTTCGGCGCGGAGCTCATTGCCTTCGGCATCATGACGCAGGAGAAGATCGACGCGCTCGATGCGGAGATCAAACAGTCGGTGCAGGAGGCGGTGGACTTTGCGGACAACAGTCCCGAACCGCCGCTGGACATGCTCCATAAAAACGTGTACGCGTGACGATGTGCGATCGCGCACGGGGGCACTCCCCTCACTACAGGAAACAATTTTAGAGAAGGACTATTATAGATGGCAACATTACAGATACGCGAGGCCCTCAATCAGGCGATGTGCGAGGAGATGGAGCGCGACCAAAACGTGTTCATTATGGGGGAGGAGGTCGCCCAGTACAACGGCGCCTACAAGGTGACGCAAGGCATGCTCAAGAAGTTCGGCGACAAGCGCGTGATCGATACGCCGATCACGGAAGCCGGTTTCGCCGGCATCGGCATCGGTGCGGCGATGGTCGGGCTTCGTCCGATCGTGGAGATGATGACGTGGAATTTCGCCATCCTCGCCTTCGACCAGATCATGAACAACGCTGCGAAGCTGCACTACATGTCGGCGGGGCAGTTCAAGATCCCCATCGTGTTCCGTGGCCCGAACGGCCCGGCCCATATGCTCGGCGCCCAGCATTCCCAGGCGCTCGAATCGATGCTCGCACACGTGCCCGGATTGATCGTGATGACGCCGTCGAATCCGTACGACGCGAAGGGGCTCATGAAGTCGGCCATCCGCTCGGACAATCCCGTGATCTTCCTCGAGAGCGAACTGATGTACGGCCAGAAGGGCGAGGTGCCGGACGAGGAATACCTGATTCCGATCGGCAAGGGCGACGTGAAGCGCGCGGGCGCCGACGTGACGATCATCGCATGGACGAAGATGGTGGCCGTTGCGCTTCAGGCGGCGGACGAACTTGCCAAGGAGGGCATCTCCGCGGAGGTGATCGATCCGCGCACGATCCGGCCGCTCGACGAGGACTTGATCCTTGAATCGGTGCGAAAGACGAACCGCTGTGTGATCGTGGAGGACTCGTGGCCGTTCGCAAGCGTCGGTACCGAAATTGCGCACCGGATACACACGAAGGCGTTCGACGATCTCGATGCGCCGGTGGAAAAGATCAACGCGGCCGACATACCGATGCCCTATGCGAACAATCTCGAGCAGGAAGCGCTGCCGAACGCGGCGAAGGTCGTGGCAGCGGTGAAAAAAGTCCTCTACCGCTGACCGAGTCTGGCAGCACCACATTTACAGGCGGTACCATAGAAAAGGAATGAGACGATGGCAAAATTAATGTTGATGCCGAAATTGAGCGACACGATGGACGAAGGCGTCATTCTCAAATGGCGCAAGCAGGAAGGGGAGTCGATCAAGCAGGGAGACATCCTTGCGGACATCCAGTCCGACAAGGCGGACATGGAGCAGGAGGCGTACGACGGCGGAGTGGTGAGGAAGCTGTTTGCGAAGGAGGGAGAGGGCGTGAAGGTGGGGGCACCGCTTGCGATCATCGGCACGGTGGATGAGGACATCAGTGCTCTTCTCGGCACCGCAGGCGCCGCCCCGGCCGCGGCCGCTCACGCGCCCGCCGCCCCGGCATCAGCTCCGTCGGCACCGGCTCCTGCCGCGCCTCAGGCCCCGGCCGGCGAACCGGGCCGCACAAAGATCTCTCCGCTTGCGAAAAAGATCGCCGACGGCATGAACATCGACATTTCGCTCGTCGCCGGATCGGGTCCCGGCGGCAGAATCGTGAAGCGCGACGTCGAGGGCTTCACGGCGCCGGCCGCTGTTCCCGCGGCCGCGGTGCGCACGATCGTCGCAGGCGAGACGAAGGAGATCCCGCTCACGCTCATGCGCAAGACGATCGCGAAACGCCTCGTCGAAAGCAAGGTGACGGCGCCGCATTTCTACCTCACGGTGGAGGCGGACATGAAGCCCGCCGTCGAATTCAGGATGTCCATCAATGCGGCGGAAGAATCGAAGATCAGCTTCAACGACATCATCGTGAAGGCGGCGGCGCTTGCGCTTCGCAGACATCCCGAGGTGAACGCCACATTCACACCGGAGAAGATCATCCAGTACGGCGCGGTGCACGTGGGCGTTGCCGTGGCGATCGAGGACGGCCTGATCACTCCCGTGCTGCGCAACACCGATCTGAAGGGACTCGCCGAGATCTCGGCTGAGACGAAGGCCCTCGCCGTGCGGGCGCGTGAAAAGAAGCTGAAGCCCGAGGAGTTCACGGGGGGCACGTTTACGATCAGCAACCTCGGCATGTACGATGTGGAGAACTTCGCGGCCATCATCAATCCCCCCGAGGGCGCGATCCTCGCCGTGGGATCGATCGTCGAGAAGCCGGTGGTGGAGCAGGGGGCGATCGTCGTCGGACGCCGCATGAAGATGACGCTCTCGTGCGATCATCGGGTCGTGGACGGAGCCGCGGGCGCCCGCTTCATGCAGACGCTCAAGAAGATCCTCGAGCACCCGGCGATGCTCGCACTCTGATCGGCGAATTTCGGTGTAAAATCGCATGTTTCGGGGAGTATGCCTCCGCGGCAATTATTTCCGAAAAAAATACTTGATTTTTATCGGGATAATCGCTACATTTTGAAACTTTTAGAAATGCAGTTTTTCATATTTAGATTAGGAGACGATCGTGGCTTTCGGTGATAAAAGCACTTACTTTTTCAAACAATCAGAACTCGAGCAGAAATGGTTCGTGGTTGACGCCAACGGTCAGACGTTAGGCCGCCTTGCAACGCAAGTTGCGCGCATCCTGCGCGGCAAGCACAAACCAACGTTCACCCCCAATGCCGACGCTGGCGACTTTGTCATCATCGTCAATGCCGAAAAGATCCGCATCACGGGCAAGCGCGCCGAGCTGAAGGAATATTTCCATTACACCGGTTATCCGGGCGGCGCCGTCTTCGCGAAATACAAAGACGTCATCAAGAACCATCCGGAACGCGTCCTGGAACACGCCGTGAAAGGCATGATTCCCCACACGCGCCTGGGACGGAAAATTTTCTCGAAACTTAAAGTGTATGCAGGCCCCGTGCATCCGCACGAGTCGCAGCAACCTGTACCGCTTTCATTCAACTAATCATTACAGCTTCAGAAGGAAGAGAATGCCTCATCAAGCGATTAATGCCGTAGGCCGCCGTAAAACATCGGTCGCCCGCGTCTTCTTGAAAAACGGAACAGGTGTCATCACCGTGAACCAGCGTCCGTTCGAAACGTATTTTGCGTTGGAAACATTCCGTAACGCGATCCTGAATCCGTTCACCGTCACAGACATGCTCGGCAAATACGACGTGCAGGTCAATGTGAACGGCGGCGGAACTTCCGGCCAGGCCGGCGCTGTCACGCTCGCGATCGCCCGCGCATTGGTCTCGACCAATGAGGAGCTTCGCTCGCCGCTTCGCCAGAACGGCCTGTTGACACGCGATCCGCGTATGGTGGAACGTAAGAAATACGGACAGAAGAAGGCCCGTAAACGGTTCCAGTTCTCCAAACGTTAATCGTTCTGTTGTTCGCAGCGCGGGCGTTCTACGCTCGCGCTGTTTCGTTATGTATACCATCAAACATACGTTTCTGATCGCGACGGCAGTGTCCGCTCTTTCGGGAGGGACTCCGCCGCGAGATGACGAGCGTAGAAGACATCAACTAACATACACCCCAGGAGCACTATGCCTCGCGTAGAACTTGCCGATTTATTGTCGTCCGGCGCGCATTTCGGACACCTTACCCGTCGTTGGAATCCCAAGATGAAGCCGTACATCTTCATGGAGCGGAACGGGATCCACATCATCGATCTTAAAAAGACACAGACGCTGCTTGATGAAGCATGCACCGCCATCGCCAACACCGTTGCCGAAGGCAAGAAGGTGCTCTTCGTCGGCACGAAAAAGCAGGCGAAGGAAGTCGTTCGCGCCGAGGCCGACCGTGCGGGCCAGTTCTATATCTGCGAACGCTGGCTGGGCGGAGCGCTGACGAACTTCACCACCATCCGCAAGAGCGTGAAGCGCCTGACGAACATCCAGAAGATGGAGACCGACGGCACCTTCGACAAGATCACGAAGAAAGAAGGCCTCTTCCTGACGCGTGAAAAAGACAAATTGAATTCGGTTCTCTCGGGCGTCGTCGACATGACGCGTCTTCCCGGCGCGCTGTTCGTCGTCGACGTGAAGAAAGAATCGATCGCCGTGAAGGAAGCCAGAAAGCTCGGTATCCCCGTGTTTGCGATCGTGGACACCAACTGCGATCCCGACGAGATCGATTACGTGATCCCCGCCAACGACGATGCGTTGAAGTCCATCCAGATGATCACGAAGGCCGTCGCCGATGCGTTGATCGAAGGCCGTGAGCGTCAGAATGCTGTAAGCGCCGTCGACGAAAAAGAAAAACAAGAAGACAAAAAGTAAGCGACAGAACGAACGCCGTCCGGTGCGCACATGGTGCGGACCGGACGGCATTCTCACAATTTGACTATTGAGTGAACTTCTATGGCTATCACAAGTGAAATCGTAAAGAAGCTGCGCGACAAGACCGGCGCAGGAATGATGGATTGCAAGAAAGCGCTTGAAGAGACAAACGGCGACATGGAAGCCGCCATCGATTATCTGCGCAAGAAGGGCGCCGCCACCGCGGAGAAACGCGCAGACCGCGTCGCCAATCAGGGCATGGTCGTCGCGAAACTGTCGGATGACCGCAAGAAGGGCGCGATCGTCGAAGTGAACTGCGAGACCGACTTCGTGGCGCGCGGCGACGACTTCGCGGGCTTTGCCGCGGCGATCGCCGAGATCGTCTACGCGAACGCACCCGCCTCGCTCGATGCTTTGCACGCGCTTCCGTATGCCGAAGGCAAGACCGTCTCGGAGATGCTCAACGAGCTCACCGGCAAGATCGGCGAGAAGCTTCAGGTGAAACAATTCGACGTCGTGAACACAAGCGCCGGGTTCCTCGAGGCGTACATCCACATGGGCGCCAAGATCGGCGTGCTCGTGGAACTCACAGCGGAGAACACGCCGGATAATGTCCGCCTTGCGCGCGACATCGCAATGCAGGTTGCCGCCATGAGCCCGCTCGTCGTCAGCCGCGACAAAGTGGCGAAGGAGACGATCGACCGCGAAGTTGCCATCTATCGCGAACAGGCGAAGGCCGAAGGCAAACCGGAGCAGATCGCCGAGAAGATCGCAACGGGCCGCCTCGAAAAGTTCTACGCCGAATTCGTGCTGCTCGAACAGAGCTACATCAAGGACGCCGGCAAGTCGATCAAAGACCTGCTCGCGCCGAACGTGACGATAGAGCAGTTCAAGCGCTATCAGCTCGGCGCATAAGCATCGCATTCGCACTTCAGAAAGGTCTCCGTAGAGACCTTTCTTTTTATCCAGCACCAACGACCAGAGGAACGATCCATGGCAGCTCCGAAATATAAACGCATCCTCTTGAAACTCTCGGGCGAGGCGCTCATGGGCGAGAAGGAATTCGGCATCGATTCCGACGTGCTCAGCAAGTATGCCGAGGAGATCAAGGTGGTCCAATCGCTCGGTGTCCAGGTGGGCATCGTCATCGGCGGCGGGAACATCTACCGCGGCATCGAAAATTCGAAGGACGGCATCGATAAGGTCACGGGCGATCACATGGGCATGCTTGCCACGGTGATCAACGCGCTCGCCCTCCAGAACGCCCTCGAGCACCACGGCGTCTACACGCGGTGCCAGACGGCGATCAACATGGAGCGGATCGCCGAGCCCTATATCCGGCGCCGCGCCATCCGGCATCTCGAAAAGGGCCGCATCGTCATCTTCGCCGCCGGCACGGGCAATCCGTACTTTACAACGGACACGGCTGCCGTGCTCCGCGGCATCGAGGTCGAGGCCGAGATCATCGTGAAGGGAACGCGCGTTGACGGCGTCTACGATTCGGACCCGGAACTCAATCCGGCCGCCGTGAAGTTCCCGCTCATCTCCTACGACGATGTGTTCCGCAAGGGGCTCAAGATCATGGACATGACCTCGATCACGCTGTGCAAAGAAAACAAACTTCCCATCGCCGTCTTCAACATGAACGTGCCCCAGAACCTCAAGCGCCTCGTGCTTGGTGAAGAGATCGGCACGACCGTCAATGGGACCGCACCATCCGTCAACTAATCACAGGAGTGTTCGTATGCTGAAGGACATCTTAAAAGAAACCGAAAACCGCATGCATAAGGCGATCGAAAGCGTCCGTTCGGAATTGATTAGAATCCGGACCGGCAAGGCGACGACCGCGCTGCTCGACACTGTGAAGGTGGAATCCTACGGCTCCGTCATGCCGCTCAACCAGGTCGGCACCGTCAGCGTCGCGGACGTGCACATGATCACCGTTACCCCGTGGGACAAGAGCCTGCTCGGCGCGATCGACAAGGCCATCCTCGCCGCCAACCTCGGTTTCAATCCGAGCAACGACGGACAGATGATCCGCGTACCGATCCCGCCGCTCAACGAGGAGCGCCGCAAAGAGCTCGTGAAGCTCACGAAGAAATTCGGGGAAGAGGGAAAAATCGCCGTGCGCAACATCCGCCGCGATGAGATCGAACGCCTCAAGAAGGCTGAAAAAGACGACCACTTCTCGGAAGATGAACGCAAGCGCGCCGAGACCGAGATCCAGAAATACACGGACAAGGCGATCAAGGACATCGACTCGCTCCTTGCCATGAAGGAAAAAGAAATCATGGAAGTGTAGCCCGCACACGGCGCCGCGCAACTTTTTTAAAGCCTCATCATTTTTTGATGAGGCTTTTTTGTTAAAAAATCTGTAACATACGGCCGCACGGTGCGTAACATGAGATAGATCCACTACAGAGCAATTTTACAGGAAAGGCGGACGACTATGGAACCCCGACGACTCTATCGCTCACGGAACAACAAGGTCATTGCAGGCGTATGCGGCGGCTATGCCGAGTATTTCGACGTAGATCCCGTGATCATGCGACTCCTCTTCGTGCTCCTCGCGTTCTTCGGCGGCTCGGGCTTCCTCATCTATTTCGCGTCGATGCTGCTGCTTCCGAAGGCGCCCGTGAACGCGGACAATGCCGGCGCTGCGCCAGAAGTGTCGAGAGTGAACGTCCGGCACGTGCTTGGCGGCATGCTCATTATCTTCGGCGTGGCGTTCCTGCTCTCGAACCTCGGCGTCTTCGCATTCATGCACGCGTGGGACCTGTCGTTCTCGTTCATCTTCCCGATTCTCCTGATCCTGCTCGGCATGGCGATCATCTACTACCGGCAGAACGAGCAGATCCCCGACGTGCCGGTGAATCCGGCAGAGGGCGAACCGGCTCCGGCGCAGCCCGGGTTTGCACCGCGCCAGCTGCGGCGCTCGCTCACGGACAGGAAGATCTTCGGCGTGTGCGGCGGCCTTGCCGAATATTTTTCGATCGATCCGAACCTGACGCGTATCCTCTATGTCGTGTTGTGCTTGGCGACCGGTGGCGCGGGCGTCCTCCTTTATTTCATCCTGGCGCTAGTGGTGCCGGATGATCGTTTCGTGAAAACACAATCGTAATCGCAGGCGGTTACTCGACAGGAGGTTTATATGAGCAGTGAGCAGCGCAATAAAGTGTCCCTTATCGGAGCAATCCTCGTCCTTATCGGTGTAGCGCTTCTGTTGAAGCAGATGCACATTCTCGACATCAACGGAAAGAAGCTGTTGTGGATCGCGCTCGCCGTCTATGGCGGCGCGACGGTCACGCGGTCGTTCTGGTATAACGTGCGGCACAAGATCTTCTGGGGCTCATTGTGCTTCTTCACGGGCATTCTCTTCACGATGAAGGAATACGGCCTCGTGCACGGATCGGCGCCGATGTTCCTTCCGGCCGCACTCGTGATCTTCGGCTTTTCGTTCTTCGTGCTGTTCATCTTCAATGTGCGGGACTGGCATTTGCTTATTCCGTCGTTCCTCTTCCTCGGACTCGGGACGGCGCTGATGCTGACGGAACTCAGGATGCTCTATGCGGAACAGGTGTGGCATGTCGTGCGCGATTACTGGCCGGTGGCCCTCATATTGATGGGCGGGGCAATGGTGCTGCGGAAGCGGAGCGCATGATCGATGTGAATGTAGGGCGAAACGGCGTTTCGCCCAGGGTCAACATTTATACTGCCGTTCGACGGGGCGAAATATCATTTCGCCCAACAGTGCGGTAAAAATGTCATTAAGACGATTGTAAGCAGGCAGGCTCGCAGCGATGCGGGCCTGCTTTTTTTTGTGCCGCGGAGTCAGGTCTCGGCGGCCGCAAGGTCTTCCACCGCGGCCCGGACGAAGCGCGGATCGTTGGCGATGAGGCCGTCGACGCCGAGCTTGAGCATGCGCTTCACATCGCGCACCGTTGAGATGCCGTAGACAAACACCTTGTATCCCGACCGGTGCGTGTCGGCCACGACATCCGCATTGATCTGGTACTTGCTGCAGATGAACGCCTGAGCGTGGGCGTGGGCGATGAGTTGGGCGGGCGAGCGTCTGAAATTCTTCAGCGGATTGAAGAGGATGCCGGTGGCGGCGGATCCGTCGCGCAGATTGATGGCCTTGATGACTTTGTGGTTGAAAGACGTGAAGATGACCTGGTGAGTGCATCGTGCCTTGGCGATCTCGGCGAGGAGCGCATCCGCGACGGCCTCGACATCAGTCCTGACGTCGGTCTTGATTTCGATGTTGAAGAGCATCCCCTTCTTTGTGAGCGCGAGGGCCTCGCTCAGCCCGAGGACGCGTTCATGGGCGAAGGTCGGCGCGAACCATGACCCGTTGTCCATTCGCCGCAGTTCCGATGCGGTGTACGACCGCACTTCGCCGCGAAGCAGCGTTGTGCGGTGTATCCGTTTGTCGTGGATGACGACGAACTTGTGGTCGGAGGATTCGCGGACGTCGAGTTCGATCATGTCGGCGCCTGCCGCGGCGGCCTTCCGGAACGCCGCCATCGTGTTTTCGGGGGCCTGGTCGGAGAATCCCCGATGAGCGATGATCAATGGCTTCGGCAGACGCGCATCCCACAACCGGTTGTTTTTCTGTGAAGGCATCTATCGGTTCTGTGCCGTGCGTGAGGGAACGTGGATCACTTTTTTATTGCACCCAGGATGCGTTCGGACACTTCCTCGACGGTGCCGATGCCGGGGATGTGCCTGAGCAGGCCCTCGTCCTCATAGAAATGCTTTACGGGGGCTGTGTTCTTGTCGTACACGACGAGACGGTTCATGATCGAACGAGGTTCATCATCCGCGCGGTTTTCGACGATCGCACGGTTGGTGAGGCGTTCCACGATCAATTCGTGGGGGATCTCGATGAACAGCACGGCGTCGATCACGAGCTTCCGGCGCGTGAACATTTCCCTGAGCGCGACCGCCTGATCGACGGTGCGGGGGAAGCCGTCGAGGATCATGCCGTTCTTGCACGGGGGGCTGTCGATGATGTGCTCGACGATGCCGATCATGATGTCGTCGGGCATGAGATTGCCGCGATCCACATATTCCCGCGCCTTCCGGCCGAGGGGCGTTTCGTCTGCCATTTCCTGGCGGAGCATTTCACCCGTCGAGATATGGGGGATGCCAAGGGTCTCTGAGAGAATTTTTGCCTGGGTTCCTTTACCGGCGCCCGGGGGTCCGAAGAGTAAGAGATGCATGACGAGGATGTTTGTATGATTTGGGAGTGGTGAAGCCGGCAGTTGCAGGACTGCGGTGCGGCACCGTGTTATTTTTTCTTCTTTTGTTTTTCGTTCTTCACGGCAAGCTGTCCGCAGGCCGCATCGATGTCGACGCCGGCGCTGTTCCGCACGAAGACCGGTATGGCGGCCGCGCGGAGTTTTGCCGCGAACTTGTCGATATCGGCCTTCTTTGCACCCTTCAATTCGGCCGAGATCCCCTGCGGATTCGTGAATGCGATCGAGTGGAACGGAATCAGATTGATCCGGCAGTCCATGCGATGCGCCGCCTTCGTGAGGAGTGCGATGTCGACGGCCGTGTCGTTCAGTCCTTCGAACACGATATACTCGAGCATGACGCTCTTCTTGGTCTTCTTTGAATAGTACTCGAGCGCGTCCAGCAGTCCGTTCACCGAGAACTTCTTCGTGATGGGCATCAGTTCGCGTCTCACCTCGTCGCGCAGCGAATGGAGCGACAGGGCGAGCTTCACCTTGCGGTCCTCGTCCGCCATGCGCCGGATCATTGTTGAATAGCCGGCGGTGGAGATGGTGATCCGACGCGGGCTGAATGCGAGTCCGGTGTGGGCCGTGAGCACATCCACTGCCTTCATGACATTGTCGTAATTGAGCATCGGCTCGCCCATGCCCATGAACACGATGTTCGTGACGGGCTTCTCGCTTGCAGCTTGGACCGCGAGCACCTGTCCGACGATCTCGCCGGGGGTGAGGTTGCGCACGAATCCCATCGTCGCGGTGGCGCAGAACTGACAGTCGAGCGGACAGCCGATCTGCGTCGAGATGCAGAGCGTCTGGCGTTTCTCGGCGTCGACGGCGTCCTCCCTGGGCGGTATGGACACGCTTTCGATGTGCGCGCCGTCTTCGAGACGGAAGAGGAATTTGCACGTCGCGTCGAGCTTCGACTGCTGCTGGGTGACGATCTTCGGATAGTCGATCGTCGCCGTTTCGGCGCACTTGTCCCTGAATTCCTGCGGGAGGTTCGTCATGTCGTCGAACGAGCGCACGCGGAATTTATTCAGCCACGAAAAGATCTGTCCCGCCCTGTATTTCGGCTCGCCGAGGCCCGTTACGTAGGTTTGGAGGTCTTCGACGGTCAATCCGATTAGATTTATTTTTTTCATATATTATATAGTATACCCAAAAGAACGCATGGAATCAAGCGCGTTGCGTTTCGGCGCAAAAATTCATACACTAGAGTGGTCGTCTCACACTGTTGGAACCTATGGCAAAGCGAAAAACCCCGGCACCCGCGTCGTCGAAAGCACCCTTGGTGATACGCGGCGCACGCGTGCACAACCTGAAGAACATATCTCTCGACATCCCCCGCAATGCATTCGCCGTCATCACCGGTGTGAGCGGCTCGGGCAAATCGAGTCTCGCCTTCGATACGATCTACGCCGAGGGTCAGCGGCGGTATGTCGAAAGCCTCTCGGCGTACGCACGCCAGTTCCTTGAACGGATGGACAAGCCCGATGTGGACGTGATCCGCGGCATGGCCCCGGCCATCGCCATCGAGCAGAAGACGAACACACGCAATCCCCGCTCGACGGTGGCGACGACGACGGAGATCTACGATTATCTTCGGCTGCTTTTCGCGCGCGTCGGCAGCACGTTTTGCCGCGTCTGCGGGAACCGCATTACGCGCGATTCGGTGCAATCCGCGGTCGATCGCCTCTGCAGGGAGCCCGAAGGAACGAAGATGTACATCCTCTTTCCCATGCAGCGCCATGCCGGCCACAGCATGGACGAGGAATGCGACGCCCTGAAGAAACGCGGATTTTTTCGGCTCATCATGGACGGGGAGATCGTGGATCTGAACGAGCCCGGCGTCGTGAAGCGCGCCGGCACGCTCGGCGATGTGATTCCCGTGCTCGTCGACAGGTTTATCCTCCGCATCGGCGAGACGGCGAGCCTCAACCGCCTCGCCGATTCGATACAAACCGCCTTCGTCGAAAGCGACGGCTACGCCGAGGTGTTCCTCCTCGAGACGAAGACGACGATCCAATTCAACCAGCACTTCGAATGCCAAACGGACCATATCCGCTATGAGGAGCCGGAGCCGCATCTCTTTTCCTTCAACAGTCCGATTGGCGCATGTCCGAAGTGCCAGGGATTCGGCCGCGCCGTCGGGCTGGACATGGAGGCCGTCGTTCCGGATCCGGGCAAGACGCTCCGCGAGGGCGCCATTCAGTGCTGGACGACGCCCAAGTTCAGTGAAAATTATAAGGATATGCTCCGCATCGCATACGAGGCGAAACTGCCCGTGAACGTGCCGTTCCACGACCTCGCGCCGGAGCATCTTGCGATCGTGATGAACGGGTACGGCCGGACGTTCGACGGCGTCAACGGCTTCTTCAAGATGGTGGAGAAGAAGGCGTACAAGATTCAGTACCGTGTGCTGCTGAGCAAATACCGCGGCTACACCCTCTGCGACGAATGCGGCGGAGCGCGGCTCAGGCCCGATGCGCTCAACGTGAAAGTGGGTGGCAAACATGTCGGCGAGGTTGTGAAGATGACGATCGCGAAGGCGGAGGTGTTCTTCACCTCGCTCCAGCTCACGGAATACGACATGAGCGTCGGCAAGCGCATCCTCGAGGAGATCCAGAAACGCCTTCGCTACCTCGTGGACGTCGGCCTCGGCTACCTCACGCTCGATCGTCTCTCGAACACGCTTTCCGGCGGAGAATCGCAGCGCATCAACCTCGCCACCTCCATCGGCTCGTCGCTCGTCGGGTCGATCTACGTGCTGGATGAGCCGAGCATCGGACTCCATCCGCTTGACAACGACCGCCTCATTCGCATCCTCCACCGGCTCCGCGACATCGGCAACATGGTGCTCGTTGTCGAGCACGATGCGGACATGATGCGCGCGGCGGACCTTATCATCGACATGGGGCCGCAGGCGGGCGTGCACGGCGGAGAAGTGGTCTTTCAGGGAACGTACGACGAGGCGCTGGCGGATCCGAAATCGCTCACGGGAAAATATCTCAGCGGTGCGCTTTCGATAGCCGTGCCGCCGAAGCGCAGGAAGCCGACGACGGATGCCATTCGCGTGCTCAATGCGTTCCAGCACAACCTCCGGAACATCGACGTCGAGATCCCGCTGCATATGTTCGTCTGCGTCACGGGTGTAAGCGGATCTGGCAAGAGCACGCTCGTGCACGACCTCGTCGCCGAAGGCATACGCCGACGGCTCACAGGCTATTCGGGCCGCTTGAGCGGCATGCACTCGCTCGAGGGCATCGACTCCATCGCCGCGATCGAGCTTGTGGACCAGTCGCCCATCGGGCGTTCGCCCCGTTCCAATCCCATCACGTACATCAAGGCGTTCGACATCATCCGCGACCTCCTCGCCGCCACGGCGGCCGCACAGCTGCGCGGACACAAGAGCGGATTCTTCTCGTTCAATGTGCCGGGCGGACGTTGCGAGACGTGCGAAGGGGACGGTGTGCAGAAAATCGAGATGCAGTTCATGACGGACCTCTACCTGCCGTGCGAGAGCTGCAACGGCAAACGGTACAAGAAGGAAGCGCTCGAGATCCGCTACTTCGGCAAAAACGTGGACGACATCCTCTCGATGACGGTCACCGAGGCCATCGCATTCTTCGAGAAGACCGCAGGCGGGCGCCGCGCCGCGATGAAGCTCCGCGTGCTCGACGAAGTCGGCCTGGGGTATATGCGCCTGGGTCAGCCGGCAACGACGCTCTCAGGAGGCGAGGCCCAGCGCGTGAAGCTCGCGGCTCACCTCACCGAGAGGCACGAGGGACATTCGCTCTTCGTGTTCGACGAACCCACCACGGGACTCCACTTCGACGACATTGCGAAGCTCCTGAAATGCTTCGCCGCCCTCATGGACGCGGGCCATTCGCTGCTCATCATCGAACATAACCTCGATGTCATCAAGTGCGCGGATTATATTATCGACATGGGGCCCGGCGGAGGAGACAACGGCGGCACAGTCGTGGCCGTGGGCAGTCCCGAGGCGGTCGCGAAGAATCCCGCCTCGCACACCGGCCGCTTCCTCAAGTCATACCTCTGATTGCCCGTTTCGCCCTACAGGTCGAGGCGCATCGTCTGCACCTTGTCGCGGTAGAATCCCACGGAGCGCAGGAGCGGCTCCATAGGGCTCGAGCTGGGGCGTGCATCGTTGCAGTATTCGACGGTGACGGACGTGCGCTCGCGGTGTGTCGATGAGCGGAGGTGCGTTACGAAGCCCGAGAGTGCCTCTCGGATGTGTTCCTGCGAACTGTCCGGGGCTGTGGAGATGCGCGTACCGTACTGTTCGAACCAGGCGAGCGGCGTGCCGTTGCGCAGGGCGCAGAAGTTCTGGGGCGTGCGCGTCATGCGCACTTCGCCCGGCGCGTCGATGCCTTGTCCGTACGGCAGCGCCGGATCGCACGCATTGAGGACAACGCACGGCCCGGATGGTGGCGCCGCACGAAGCGACTGCAGGAGCGTGTGCGCCTCGGGAAGCGCGAACTGCATGCCCGACAATCCCTCCACAAAATATCCCCGCCGGATCTCCCCGCGCATTTCCATGCGCTGCAGCTGAAAGGCGATGACACTCCAGGGAAGGAGGGAGGACTCACGCTTCGCGA
>JAVBYH010000414.1 GCA_030824175.1 Bacteroidota bacterium
ATCATTTCACGTTTAATGGATCGAACCGGTCGAGCTTTTCGAGCAGCGTCCGTACTTCCTGATCCCAGAAGAGCCAATTGTGCGCGCCGATTGTCTCGTGCATTTCAAACGACGCCTTCTTCACGCGGAGCTTCGCGCCGAGCGCGAGCGTCGCATCGATGATCGTCGGAATGCCGTCGAAATGTCCGACGGAGAGATAGATGTACGGGAGCGCCTTCGCATCGACGGAGTCGACGAGTGCGAGCACGTCGTTGCGGGTCCATTCGGCCGAACGCGCTTCGCCGAATGCGTCGAACTTCGACTTCCAGGCCGGCTTCGGCTTCATGCCCGATTTCATTTCGGCCTCCAGCGAATTCGGCACGTCCACCGCGCCGGAGAAGCTTGCGGCATAGAAGAACGAGCCCGGATATTTCACGGCGAGCTTCGCCGCGCCATATCCGCCCATCGACAGTCCCGCGATGGCACGCCCGTGGCGCGTGGAGAGTGTGCGGTACTTGTCCTCGACGTAGGGGATGAGGTCCTTCATCACGTAATCTTCGTACATCGCATGCTTCACCTGCTTCGAGTTCGTCCACCATCCGTTATGACCGTCCGGCGTGACGATGAGGTACCTGTACTGCGACGCATACGAGACGAGTCCCGTGTTGCGCACCCAGTCGCGGTAGGTGCCCGAATAGCCGTGGAGCAGATACACTGTCGTGTAGCGCTCGTCGGAGGCCGCGTACCCGGGCGGCAGGACGACGGAAAATTTCATGACGCGCGCAACGCTCGGAGAATAGAGGCTGTCTTCGACGACGGCGGCCTTGTCCTGCGCACGGGCGCACGTGAGCGACGCCGCAAGGAGAAGCATGGTGATGGCGTATCGGTTCATGGGAACGGATCTTTCGGGAGTGGGAAAATGGTTCTGGGAATGCACATGCCGTTCTTCTATCTTACCGAAACTTCTCCTGAGTTGCAACGGGAAAACGGGGCGCGACAGTCCGAAAAAAAAATCATGCGGGCACTATTTCTCTTCTTTTAGAAAAGAAAATTACTATATTCAGCAAGATGCGCATCAACAACCTACTTTCCATGGAGCACACATGAAAGAAGAATGCAGGAAATGGTATACGAAGTATCTGAGCAGGGATATCGAGATGCTGATGTTCGGCCACGCCGGCTACCCGGTCGTGCTCTTCCCGACATCATTGGGACGCTACTACCAGAATAAGGACAACGGCCTGATCGACGCCATTGCGCCGCTCATCGACGCAGGAATCGTGAAGGTCTACTGTCCGGACGGGATCGACGGGGAGAGCTGGTATAACAACTACATCCACCCGGCCGACCGCGTCAAGACATACAACGGATACGAACAGATGATCGTGAACGATGTGATCGACTATGCGCTCACCGACACGGGAAAATCCCGCGTGGCGCTGGCCGGATGCAGTCTCGGCGGATACCATGCGGCGAACATCGCCTTCCGGCATCCGGAGCTCGTCGGACACCTTATCAGCATGAGCGGCACATACGACATCAAACAGTTCATCTTCGGATATTACGACGACAACTGCTACTTCAACAATCCGATGGACTATATGCCCAGCCTCAGGGACGAGTATTACCTCGACCACTACCGCTCCATGGGCATCATCCTCGGCACGGGCGACGCCGACTATTGCAGGGACGAGAACAAGCGGCTGTCGCAGATCCTCACGTCGCAAAAGGTGAACCACTGGCTCGACGACCGCTCCGGATTCGGGCACGACTGGCACTGGTGGAAGAAGATGTTTCCGGACTATCTCACGCATGTGAAATGACACGGGCGCCAGACGCTCCATCACAAAGAAACAGGACAGGACAATGAAATCCACGGAACTCACGATACACGGCATGAACTGCCAGCACTGCGTCGCGGCAGTGAAAAAAGAACTGATGAAGATTCCGCTCCTCACGCTCGAAGATGTGCAGATCGGCAAGGCCAGGGTCACATACGATGAAACGCAGGTGCCCGAAACGAAATTGCACGAGGCGATACACGAAGCGGGATTCATCCTCACATCCATCCGATAAGCGTACGCGCGTAACGAACACAAAGGGCGGCCCGTAGGGGCCGCCCTTTGTGTTGTACTGTGTTATTATTCAACAGTCGGTGTAAGGTAATTCATCAACACTAAAATGCGTGATATCGTAGGAATTCCGCATTTACGAAGATGATTGCCGATTGCCGTGTATAGAAGTACAACACAGGCACATGTGAAGAGGTGAACACCGGCGAAATCCCGCTGTATTGGGGGGTGTTTTGAGCCGAATTTCTGGCATGCTATATGCAAGACTATGGGTATACTGAGAAGCGAACAACGAATTATTACTATCATAGACGCACACACAAGCAGAAAGAAGGGAGTTTTACCAATGACAGTCCTCTTATTTGTCGCAACGATCGTCGTTTTTTTGGGTATCGATTACATGGTTCGCCGCGTGAAGGGCGAGAAATCCGCCGTCGCACCGAAGCATCAGCCGGTGCCGGGCCTTCGATTTCCCGAGGGCATCTTCTTTTCGAAGACACACACATGGCTCAATCTTTTCCCGTCGGGGAAAGTGGAACTCGGCGTGGATGATTTCGTGAAGCGCATGTTCGTCAATCCGCAGGTGACGCTCCTGAAGGCGGAGGGCGACCGGGTTGCGAAGGGCGAGTCGATCATCAGGATGCAGGAAGGTGCGAACACGGTGTGTGTGCATTCGCCGATCGAGGGCCGCGTCACGAAGCGCAACACGCAGGCGGCGGGGGGCGACACGTTCGTGCACGGCTGGGCGTATGCGATCGAACCGAAGGGCGGAGCCTCGGAAGTGCGGAATTTCCTTCTGGGTGCCGAGACGAAAGCATGGGTGAAGACGGAGCTTGCACGTCTGCGCGATTTCATGGCGTCTGCGACGGCGTCGAAGCAGGAATTGGCCGCCGTGTGGCTGCAGGACGGCGGCGAGCCGATGCCCGGCGTGCTCAATCACGTGACGCCGGACCAGTGCGCACAGTTTGAGAAGCAGTTCCTTTCGAACGACTAACGACTCACGAAGCGCCGTACACGCGCGGTCTTTTTAACTCAGCGCAAAGCACAACGACCTATGTCAATCTCAACACATCATATTATTCCCGAGGGCGAGCAGTACTGCATTTGGATGGATGCCGGAGTGGTGGATTACAAGCTCTGCAACTGCCAGTTCAAATGCGACGAGTGCGCCTTCGACGCGCAGGTGCGGGCGCTGACCGGCGCCGCTCATGAGGTCGACGCCCTGCACGAAACAACGGAACACGCGGCCCGGGGGGTGGAGTCATCCGCCGGTGCGACAACGCAGTATGCAGCCGCTGTGGAGACAGTGCTCGGCTCCATCGCCAAGCGCGAGCTTCCGGCCGACCGCGTCTACGCACCGAATCACACGTGGGCGAAGGCCGGCGACGACGGCATGTTCGCGGTAGGCATCGACCACTTCATCGGCACGATGCTTTCCTCGGCGCTATCGGTGGCGATTTCAATGCCTGCGACGCACATCAGGGCCATGGAGCCATTCGCATGGATCGTCGCCAACGGCGAAACGCTGGCCGTCTGCTCGCCGGTCTCCGGAACGATCGTTGAAAATAATCCCGCTCTCGCTACCCAGTCCTCCGTGGTCAATGCCGATCCGTACGGCATGGGGTGGATCGCCCGCATCAGGCCCGACGACCCTTCGGCCGATGTGCTCTACCCACAGGGCGAGATGTCCGCAATGATGAAGAACGACAGCATCCGGTACGAACGTATCATGCGCACGGAACTCCAGCGGGTCCAGCCGCAATCTTCCGGAACCATGTACGACGGCGGAACTGTTATAGATAATTTCGAGGCGATCCTCGGCACGAAAAAACTCTACGAGATCCTCGAACGATTCCTCCGGCCGTAGGCAAGGAGGCAGGCTCCACACACCATCTCATACGGGGTGCACTATGGGCTTATTCGATGCGGTACAATCGGCGTTGGGAAATCAACAGCCGGGTTCACAGAACGACCTCATGTCCAGCGTGATGAATCTCATCGGCGGACAATCGGGCGGATTGAAGGGCCTCATCGGTCAGTTTACATCGAAAGGCATGGGAGACGTGGTGGGGTCCTGGGTTGGCACCGGGGCAAACCTTCCCATCTCGGCCGAACAGCTCCGGAACGTCCTGGGCAGCGATACGATTACAACGATCGCCGCAAAACTCGGTGTGGACCCCAATGCGGTGACAACACAGCTTGCAGCATTGCTGCCGCAGGTCGTCGACAAGTTGACCCCCGACGGAAAGGTCCCCGAGGGTGACATCATGAGCAAGGGCATGAGCATGCTCGGAGGGATACTCGGATCCAAATAACGCAGGGAAAAAAAATTTTTAAATCGCACACAAGAGGCAGCCCCAGGAAGGCTGCCTCTTGTTATTTCAAGCCTCCCGATGCTCCTCCCATCCCATGAGTCCGAAGAATCGTGAAAAGTGTAGGGAAAACCGACACAGCCTCCCAATTTTGATGAATTAGTCAACGTTCCTATTAGTGAGAAAATACACAGCGTTTTTTCTAAATTTGAAAAAGTCCGGGAGGCGAACCTCCGAAAATGCTGAAAAATTCCACATCTCTTCTATGGCACAATTATTGCTCTTCTCGGTTTGATACACCTAACATCGTCCACTACATACGAAAAATTATGCATCGTCTGTTCCTCATCGTTGTGTGTTCGTTCCTGCTCCGCGGCGCAGTGTCGGCTCAGACGAACGAAACGTGCCTTGGCTGTCACGCGGATAATACGCTGACAATGGAAAAGAACGGCCGGACCGTCTCCCTGTTCGCGAAGGACGACGTGCTGAAAAAGTCGGCGCACGCGAAGCTTTCCTGCGTTACCTGCCACGCCAAATTTGACGCGGAGAACATTCCCCATAAAGCGAAGATCCAGCCGGTACAGTGCCAGAGCTGCCACAAGGATTTCGGTGCGAAGCATGCGTTCCATGCATCGGTCGTCTCGACCGGGAAGGATCCGGCCGAGCAGTGCAAGGAGTGCCATGGCACGCACGATGTCGTCTCGCCGAAAGTGGCGGGATCGAAATTCAGCGCGGCGAATGTCGCGGGATTCTGCGGCACGTGTCATGCGCCCGAACAGGAGATCTACGCCGCCTCTGTCCACGGCACGGCGCTCGCCGGAAAAACGGAGAACGCGCCAAACTGCATCAAGTGCCATTCAACGCTCATGCCGACGACGTCCGCGGACAGCACGCAGGCGGGACGGAAGATCGCCCAGGAGAAAATGTGTCTGGCCTGCCACGGCAAGAAAGACACCCCGAGCGGCGTGACGGCGGAATACGTGATGGGGTATGAACAGAGCATTCACGCCCAGGCCCTGAAAAAGGGGAATGGGGACGCCGCGACATGCATCAATTGCCACGGCAGCCATGAGATCAAGAAAGGCGGGGATCCGGAATCCCCCGTGACGAAGAAGAACATCCAGTCGACGTGCGCCCAGTGTCATACGGACATCGCCGCCACGTACGCGACGAGCATCCATGGCACCGCTTTGAACAAAGGGAACACGCAGGCGCCCGCGTGCACCGATTGCCACGGCGAGCATAAGATCCTCGGCGCGAAGGACGTGAACTCGCCGGTCTCCAAGCTCCACGTCTCGGCCGAGGTCTGCGCGCCGTGTCACAATTCCGTGAAGATGTCCGAGAAATTCGGCCTCGCCAAGGGCCGCAATGACAGTTATCTCGAGAGTTACCACGGACTCGCCGTGAGGGCGGGTGAGACCGAGGCGGCGAACTGCGCGAGCTGCCATGGCGTGCACGACATCCTCCCCTCGAGCGACAGCCGCTCGCGCATCAACAAGGCCAATCTTGCCGCCACCTGCGGCACGTGCCATCCCGGCGCGAACGACAATTTCACGCAGGGGGCGGTCCACGTCAGCACCTCGGCGCCGACGGATAGCGGCCTCGTCTATTTCGTGTCGAACATGTATATCATGCTCATCATCGTCACCATCGGCGGCATGCTGCTGCACAACGTGCTCGACTTCGTGAAGAAATCGCGCCGCCGCCTCACGCACCGCCGGCATGGGCCGGAGCATGACGACGAGATCGGCCACTCGCTCTACGTGCGCATGACGCTCGGCGAACGGCTGCAGCACGGAACGCTCGCACTCAGTTTCATCACCCTCGTGTTCACGGGCTTCGCGCTCCGGTATCCCGACGCGTTCTGGGTCCAGCCCATCAGGAACCTCAGTCCCATGATGTTCGAGATCCGCGGCATCCTGCACCGCACCGCCGCGGTCATCCTCGTCGTCGTGAGCCTCTACCATATCTACTATGTGCTCTTCGTGCCGCGCGGCAAGCAGCTCATCCGCGACCTGTTCCCGAAGGTGCAGGACGCCTGGGACGCGATCGGCGTGGCAAAGTTCAATCTCGGACTCTCCGCGGAGAAGCCGCTCCTTGACCGCTTCAGCTACATCGAGAAGGCTGAATACTGGGCGCTCATCTGGGGTACCATCGTCATGAGCGTCACCGGCGTGATCCTCTGGCTCGACAACACGTTCCTCGGCCTCCTGGGCAAGGAATGGTGGGATGTGTCGCGCACAATCCATTACTATGAGGCATGGCTTGCGGCGCTCTCGATCCTCGTCTGGCATTTCTATTTCATCATCTTCAATCCGGACATCTATCCGATGAATCTCGCATGGATACGCGGCACGATCTCGGAAGAGGAAATGTACGACGAGCATCCGCTCGAATTGCAGCGGCTGCAGGAAGAGGAAGAACGCAAACGCCGTGAAGATGAGAAATAACGTGCGTGTGGTGTAGAGATATTCAACAGTCGCTGTATAAATACTCACCAGCGGCATAATGCAGTAATCAAGAAGAATTCCACGATAAGAGCATCATCCCGGTTTTACTGTGTGTAGAAATACAACAGATGGGATTGTGAGAAATTAAACACAGGCGAATACATCGTGTTTTGGCCGAAATAATGGGCTTCGTTTCTGGCACGCAATGTGCACTCCATACAGCAGAATGCACCGCGAAGCGCAGGGCACAGGATCGACCATCACACACACGTTACTGAAAGAAGGGAGTTTTTCACATGACAGTCCTCTTATTCGTCGCCACCATCCTCACGTTCTTAGGCATCGATTATCTTGTCCGCCGTACGTCGCGCGAGGCGCAGGCTCCGGCGGTGCGGCGGCGTCCCGTTTCGGCGCTCCAGTTCCCCGACGGCATCTTCTTTTCGAAGACGCATACATGGCTGAACCTATTCCCCTCGGGCATGGTGAGGCTCGGTGTGGATGATTTCGTGAAGCGCATGTTCGTCAGTCCCCAGGTCACACTGTTGAAGGCCGAGGGCGAGACGGTCAAAAAAGGCGAGGCGATCATCCGCATGCACGAAGGCGTGAACACATTCTGCGTCCATTCGCCGATCGACGGCCGCATCACGCAGCGCAACATGCGCGCGGGCGAGGCCTCGCATGACGCCGCATTCCACAACGGGTGGGCGTACGCGATCGAACCCGCGGGCGGAGCGGCGGTTGTGAGGAATTTCCTCCTCGGCCGTGAAACGACGACATGGATGAAGTCGGAACTCGCGCGCCTGCGGGATTTCATGGCATCGGCGGCGGCCGCGAAATCGGAGTATGCGTCCGTCTGGCTGCAGGACGGCGGCGAGCCGATGCCCGGCGTGTTGACGGCGGTGTCGGCGGAATACTGCGCTGCATTCGAACAGGAATTTCTTTCGCACGATTAATAACCACTCCGCCGTCCGATCCACATGCTCGCCGGACGGCGTTCACTGCATAGGAGACAATGGTTGTGATACAGAAAAAAGCAATGCTCATCGACATCACGATGTGTGTCGGCTGCAACGAATGCCAGAAGGCATGCAAGGTGCAGAACAAGCTCTCGGACGTCGAGGAGAAAAAATTATCGCCGACCGCATACACCGCGCTCTCGGAATACGACGGCGTGTTTGTGCGCCGCCAGTGCCAGCACTGCGAAGACCCGACATGCGCCTCCGTGTGTCCGGTGGGCGCGTTCACAAAGACCCCCGAGGGTCCGGTCGTCTATGACGTCGAGAAATGCATCGGCTGCCGCTACTGCATGCAGTCGTGCCCCTTCCAGGTTCCGCGCTACGACTGGGAGAGCCTCAATCCCCGCATCTACAAATGCATCCTCTGCGCCGATCTCGTGAAGCAGGGCTTGCCCACCGCATGCAGCGAAGCCTGTCCGACGGGCGCCACCAAATTCGGCAACAGGGACGAACTGATCGCCGAGGCCTACGAGCGCATGAAGGCCGAGCCGGGCAAGTACGTGGACAAGATCTACGGCCAGAAGGAAGTCGGCGGGACGTCCATCCTGTATCTCTCGGGCGTGCCGTTCGAACAGCTTGGGTTCAAGACGACGCTCCAGCAGACACCGCTTCCGGCCCTGACGTGGAACGTGCTCTCGAAGATCCCGAACGTCGTCGCCATCGGCGGCACGTTCCTCTACGGCATCTGGTGGATCACCAACCGCCGCGACGAGGTGAGGCAGTACGAAGAGCGGATGAAGAACAACGGCCACGACCAGCACGACGCACCCGGTCATTAACACGACAACTTTTTTATTCTGAAGGCGATTCTTCCATGATAACACGATTTTTCAAACAATTAACGGTCTGGAAATCCATCGGCATCCTGCTGCTCCTGGCCGGCGGCGCATCGACGATCCTCCGCTTCAGCCAGGGACTCGGCGCCTCGACGAATTTGAGCGATGAATTCCCGTGGGGCATCTGGATCGGCTTCGACGTCCTGTGCGGCGTCGGCCTTGCCGCAGGCGGATTCACGCTCGCGGCCCTCGTCTATGTGTTCAACCTGAAGCGCTTCGAGCCCATCGTCCGCCCGACGATCCTCACCGCGTTCCTCGGCTACATCCTCGTCACCGTCGGGCTCATGTTCGATCTCGGCCGCCCCTGGGCCATCTGGCACGCCATCATCATGTGGAATCCCCACTCGGTGATGTTCGAGGTCGCATGGTGCGTCATGCTCTATTCAACGGTGCTCGGCCTTGAATTCGCGCCCGTCGTCCTCGAGAAATTCAAGATGCACAAGACGATCAAGATCCTCCATTCGATCTCGATCCCCATCATCATCATCGGCGTGCTCCTCTCGACGCTCCACCAGTCCTCGCTCGGCACGATGTACCTCATCATGCCCGACAAGCTCTACCCGCTCTGGTACTCGCCGTATCTGCCCGTGTTCTTCTACGTCTCGGCGATCGCCGTGGGCTGCGCGATGGTCATCATGGAGTCGTTCCTCTCGAGCCGCGCGTTCAAGCGCTCGATCGAGATGCACCTCCTGATGGATGTGGGCCGGCTTGCGGTGCTCATGCTGCTCGTGCTCACGATCATGCGCGCGCTCGACCTTGTCGACCGCCACGTGCTCGGATTGCTCACGATCCCCCGCATGGAAACGTACATGTTCTGGCTCGAGGTCGTCGTCGGCATGCTCGCGCCGCTCGTGCTGCTCTCGATGAAGAAGGTGCGCCAGAGCGAGACCGGATTGTTCACGAGCGCCGTGCTCGTCATCATCGGCTTTGTCATGAACCGTATGAACATCACGATCACGGGCATGGAGGCGTGGGCCGGCAAGACATACGTCCCGTCGATCCCCGAATTCTCCGTGACGCTCGGCATCGTGACGCTCGGGTTCGTCGCGTTCTACTACATCGCCAAATACTTCCCCGTCTTCCCGCCCGAACACGGCGCGGCCGACGGCGGGGCGCACACCCCCGACCAGGACTGGCACGGCGGGATGAATGAGTCGTCGCGCGCGACGGTGCACACCGTCCGCTGATGGCGCACCACTGACTGGAGGATGACTTATTAAAAGGTTCATTAAACCGACGCGTCTTCTCGCCTTCCGGCTGCTCGCGGGCATCTTCGTGATGATGCTCACGGGCGTCGCCGTACTCACGTTCATCCTCGTCAACCGGCAGGCCGCGCGCTACACAGATTACTCCACCGCCGCGGCCCTGCAGATGAGCGACGTCATCAAGCGCTCGATCGAATACAGCATGCTCCTGAACCGGCGCGAGGACATCTACAATACGATCAAGACGATCGGCACCGAGCCCGGCATCGACGGCGTACGCATCTACAATAAGCAGGGCGAGATCTCGTTCTCGGCGCAGGACCAGGAGCTCGGCAGGACGATCGCGCGCTCTTCCGAAACGTGCGTCGTCTGCCACCGCGACGGGGCGCACCATGCGGTGACGCCGGAGGCCGGGACGCTCACGCGCATCTACACCTCCGCCGCGGGCGAGCGCCTCATCGGCGTCACGACCCCCATCATGAACGACGCCCGCTGCTCATCAGCCGAGTGCCACGCGCACGACAGCTCGCAGACGGTGCTCGGCATCCTGAACGTGTCGCTGCCGCTGAAGGAGACGGACAGGAACCTCGCCGAGTTCGAGGCCATGCAGTACGAGGCCGGCATCGCGCTCATCCTCATCGTCACGGCGTTCACCGGACTCTTCCTCTGGCGCATGGTGAACATTCCGGTGAAGAAGCTCACCGAAGGCACGCAGGCCGTCATCGACGGAAACCTCGAATATGCGATCGACGTGCAGACGAAGGACGAGATCGGCACGCTCACGCAGTCGTTCAACCATATGACGCGCGAACTCCACCGTGCGCAGGAGGAGCTCAAACAGTTCAACGCCACGCTCGAACGCCGCGTTCAGGAGAAGACGGACGAGCTCCGGCGCACGCAGACGAACATCATCCAGATGGAAAAGATGGTCTCGCTCGGCACGCTTGCCGCCACCGTTGCCCACGAGTTGAACAATCCGCTCGAGGGCATCCTCACGTACGCGAAGCTCATCCGCCGAAGAATCCTCAAAGAATCCCTGCCCGAGGAGATCAAGAACGAGATCGCCGACGAGCTGAAGCTCATCGCCGACGAGACCTCGCGCTGCGGGAACATCGTGAAGAACCTCCTCTTGTTCTCGCGGCGCAGGGTGGGAGAACTCCGCGAGCACAACATCCGCGACATCGTGCAGCAGACGGCGAAGCTCATGGACCATCATCTCATGATGCACAACGTGACGTTCGCGGCCGACTTCGCGGACCCCCTGCCGCTGATCCTCTGCGACGGGCAGCAGATCACACAGGCGCTCCTGGCGCTCGAGATCAACGCCACCGAGGCCATGCCCCAGGGAGGCGAACTTCGCCTCGCTGTCGCATCGCCGTCGCCGGGCGAGATTACGATCGCCGTGCGCGACTCGGGCTGCGGCATCAGTCCGGAGGTGATGCCGCATATCTTCGAGCCGTTCTACACGACGAAGAAGGAAGGCAAGGGGACCGGCCTCGGTCTGGCGGTCGTCTACGGCATCGTCGAACGGCACGGCGGCACCATCGATGTACAATCAACGGCGGAAGAGGGCACGACATTCACAATTACGCTGCCCGTGCGACCGCCTCTAACCATGGAAGAACTTAGCTGAGAAGAGACGTATGGCTGAAGGAAAAAAACAACACACCGTGCTCATCGTCGACGATGAATTCGTCGTGCGGGATTCGCTCTCGAAATGGTTCGCGCAGGACGGCTTCCGCACCGCATCGGCCGAGGACGCCCCGCACGCGCTGAAGATGATGGACTCGGGCCCGTGGGACGTGATCATCCTCGACATCAAGATGCCGGGCATGGACGGGCTGGAGCTCCTGAAGCGCCTCCGCGAGATCGACGCGAACGCGCAGATCATCATGGCCACCGCGTTCGCCTCCGTGGAGAGCGCCGTGCAGGCCCTGAAGGACGGGGCCTTCGACTATGTGACGAAGCCGATCGATCCCGATCATCTCTCGCATCTCGTGTCGAACGCGATCCGCCAGAAAGTGCTCACCAACGAGAACACGCTCCTGCACCAGCACATCTCCGAGACGGCCGTCTCGAGCGAGATCGTCGGACAGAGCCCGCAGATGGCGCGCGTGCTCGACCTCTCGATGACCGTGGCGAAGACGGACACGACCGTGATGATCCGCGGCGAGAGCGGCACGGGCAAGGAACTCATCGCGCGGACGATCCATGCCAACAGCGCGCGCCGGTACTTCCCGATCATCCCGGTGAACTGCGGCGCGGTCTCCGAGTCGCTCCTGGAGAGCGAACTCTTCGGGCACGAGCGCGGCGCCTTCACGAGCGCCCAGTACAGGCGCAAGGGCAAGTTCGAAATGGCCGACGGCGGCACCATCTTCCTCGACGAGATCGGCACCATCAGCCAGAAGATGCAGGTGGAGCTCCTCCGCGTCATCGAGTCGAAGCAGTTCATGCGCGTCGGCGGCAGCGAAACCGTCCACAGCGACTTCCGCGTCATCTGCGCCACGAACCGGAACCTCGAGGCGGCCATCGCCGACGGCTCGTTCCGCGAGGACCTCTATTACCGGCTCAACGTGTTCAGCATCTCGGTGCCCCCCTTGCGGGAGCGCCGGGTCGACGTGCCCCAGCTCGCGCACTTCTTCATGCACAAGTACGCGGCCGTCATGAATAAGAACGTCACGGAGATCACGCCCGACACGATGGACATCCTCATGCGCTACGATTGGCCCGGCAACGTCCGCGAGCTCGAGAACGTCATCGAGCGCGCCATGGTGCTTGCCGTGCCCCCGTCCATCCGCACGTGCGACATGCCGTTCCAGACGGTGCCGAAGAAGGAGGGGCCCGAAGACAGGACGCTCGACGCCATCGAACGCGTCCACATCGAGGAGATGCTGAAGCAGAATAACTGGAACATCTCGCGGACCGCCGACGTGCTGGACATCGACCGGGTGACGCTCTACAACAAGATCGAGAAATACGGATTAAAGAAGCCGTAGCGCATGCAGTCCATCAAACTCGTCCCCGTGCTTCCTGTGCCGGTCGATCTCCTGCGGTGGCTCGCCGGGCCGCTCGCGGCGGAATTCGGTCTTCCCGTCCATGTCGATGCGGCGAGCGCGTTCGATTCGGATGTCGCGTACAACATATCGCGGGGACAGTCCAATTCAACGATCCTCCTTACGGAGCTGCTCCGCGTCTTCCCCGGGCACGACGGCAAGCTGCTCGGCATCACCTCAGTGGATCTCTGCATCCCCGTGTTGACGTTCGTCTTCGGCGAGGCCCAGCTCAACGGCGCCGCATCGGTCGCCTCGTGCTGCCGGCTCGCCGAGGAGTTCTACGGCATGGCGCCGAATGAAGGGCTCTTCAGGGAGCGCATGCTGAAGGAGGCGATCCACGAGCTCGGGCACACATTCGGGCTCCTCCACTGCGCCGACTTCAATTGCACAATGCACTCGTCGACCTCCGTCGACGACATCGATGTGAAGGGCGGGCATCTCTGCGCCGTCTGCGCCGCGGACGTGCGCCGCTCGCTCGTATGAACGCCGTTGAAATTGCACGCAATTTATTCTATTTTGGATCATCATGCCAAAGAAACTCGCACAACGCCTGATCCTCTTCCTCACGCTCATCGTCGTGATCGCCGGGTCCATTACGGGATTCTTCCAGATCAAGACGCAGGAACAGCAGCTGCTGGAGACGATCGTCGAGGGGGCCGACCAGCTCTCCAACGGCATCTCGAGCGCCACATGGCACGCCATGCTTGCCGACAACCGCGAGTCCGCCTACAACATCATGAACACGATCGCGCTCCGTCAGGGCATCAACAAGATCAGCATCTTCAATCACCGCGAGGGGCGCGTGATGTTCTCGACCGATTCGCTGGACAAGCGGAGCGTCTCGCGGACCGATCCGGTGTGCGTCGTCTGCCACGCCGGTGAGAAACCGCTTATCATGCCGGACCCCAAGAACCGGGCCCAGATCATACACACGAATTCCGGCGGTCGCGAACTCGCGATGGTCACGCCGATCTACAACGAACCGTCGTGCAGCAATGCGGACTGCCACGCCCATCCGGCCAAGATCAAGGTGCTCGGGGTGCTAGACGTCGTCCACAGCCTCGACAATGTGGACCGCATCGTCGCGGGCATCCAGCAGCGCATGCTGCTCTTCACCGCGCTCTCGATCCTTCTCATGGGAGGCTTCATCTTCATCTTCGTGCGCCGCACGGTGCACAAGCCGATCGCGAAACTCATCGAGGGCACGCGCGCAATCAGCGCCATGCAGCTCGACCAGCCCATCGAGATCGATTCGTCGGACGAGATCGGCGAGCTCGCAAAGTCGTTCAACGTGATGCGCGAGCGGCTCATGACGACGATCGGGGAGCTGAACGATCTCACGCAGAGCCTCGAGACGAAGGTGCAGAAGCGCACCGAACAGCTCAAGACGGTGAACCAGAAATTGTTCCAGAGCGACAGGCTCGCCTCGCTCGGCCAGCTCTCGGCAAGTGTCGCGCACGAGATCAACAATCCGATCGCCGGCGTGCTGAACCTGTCGATGCTCCTGAAGCGCATCATCACGGAGGAGGGGATCCCCCCGCACCGCATCGCCGAGGTGCGGAAGTATCTCGATCAGATCTCCGGCGAGACCTCGCGCGTCGGGCGGATCGTTATGGACCTCCTCGCGTTCTCGCGCCGCTCCTCGCCGCAGCGGACGATGACGGACCTCAATTCGATCATCCTCCGGACCGTGTCAATCATCGACCACAAGCTGAAGCTTGCAAACGTGGATCTCGAGCTGAAGCTGCATCCCGCGCTGCCGCAGGTGAAGTGCGACCATTCGCAGATACAGCAGGTGCTCGTGAATTTGATCATGAACGCCGCCGAGGCGACGCACGCGAAGGGCGCCGGCAGGGTGTGCGTAACGACGGAACCGAATCCGGTGGACGGCGGCGTGCTCCTCCTCGTCTCGGACAACGGGGATGGCATCTCGGCGGAACACCTCGCGAAAATTTTCGACCCGTTCTTCACGACGAAGGACGAGGGCAAGGGCGTCGGGCTCGGCCTCGCCGTCGTCTACGGCATCATCGAATCGCACGGCGGGGACATCGAGGTGGAGAGCACGGTGGGGACGGGCACGCTCTTCCGCGTGATCCTCCCGGTTTCCGGTGAAGCGGTGCATGCGCCGGATCAGGGCGCGGAACATGCCGCATGAGCCGCATGTATCTCATGCCCGTCGGCACTGTCGACGCCCGGGCGCTCGACATTCTCGCTGAACGCTTCGCACAGGAACTCGGATGGGACGTGAGGATCCATCCGCCCGTTCCGATGCCCGAGGCCGCATACGACGCCAGGCGCGCACAGTACGAGGCGATACACATCCTGCGGGCGGTGCTCGAGGCGCTCCCGGCCGACGCAACACGTGTGCTCGCCGTTGCCGACGCGGATCTCTTCATTCCGATGCTGACGTTCGTCTTCGGTCAGGCCCAGCTCAAAGGGAAGGCGGCCCTCATGTCGCTCTCCCGGCTCCGCCAGGAATATTACGGACTGCCGCCGAACGACGCCCTCTTCTTCCGGCGCGCGGAAAAAGAGGCGATGCATGAAGTCGGGCATACGTTCGGGTTGATCCATTGCGCCGAGAAGAATTGCGTGATGGCGCTTTCCAACAGCATTCAACAGGTGGACGGCAAGCTCGCAGAATACTGCCGCAGCTGCACGATCTTATTACAGGACGGCGTGAGCGGTCTTGCCACAGACACGTAAAGGGAACTACAATGAGCACCCAATGGGAAATTCTCGTCGTCGACGACGAGGAGGTCAACCGCGAATCGATGGCCGCATGGCTGCGCGAAGACGGGTATTCCGTCGACTCGGCCGCTTCGGGCCGCGAGGCCATCGACAAGACGCAGACGAAGGAATATGCGATCTATTTCGTGGACCTGAAAATGCCGAAGGGCATCGACGGCATCGAAACGATGATGGAGATCAAGAAGGTCCATCCCGAGGCGTCCGTCGTCATCATCACCGCGTACGCCACCGTCGACACCGCCATCACGGCGATGAAGGAAGGCGCGATCGAATACATCGTGAAGCCCTGCAACCCGCAGGAGATCTCGCTGCTTGTCGGCCGCATCATCAAGGTGAAGAACCTCGAACGCGAGAACACGATCCTCCGCAAACGCCTCCTCGGCCAATACCAGTTCCAGGACATCTTCTCGAAGAACGCGAAGATGCAGGAGATCTTCTCGCTCATCAAGGAGATCTCGAGCATGCGCTCGACCGTGCTCATTCAGGGCGAGAGCGGCACGGGCAAGGAGCTCGTTGCCAGGGCGATCCATTATTCGGGAGACCGCGCGGAGAAACCGTTCATTCCCGTGTCCTGTTCGGCGCTCGCCGAGACGCTCCTCGAATCGGAACTCTTCGGCCATGAAAAAGGCACGTTCACGGGGGCCGTCGCCCAGAAACCAGGCAAGTTCGAACTCGCCGACGGCGGTACGATCCTGCTCGACGAGATCGGGGACATCTCGCCGAAACTGCAGATGGACCTGCTGCGCGTGCTGCAGGAGAAGAAATTCTACCGCGTCGGCGGC